>DYKK01000197.1 GCA_020722625.1 Anaeromyxobacter dehalogenans | reverse complement strand
CGCGAGCCCCGCTCGCGCCGCCCGCGACCGATCTGCAAGATCACCACAGACTTCCAGGCGCTGCCGTGACAGAGGGCAAATTCAGTGGACAGGTTCAGTGTCAGTGTCAGTGTCAGTGGCAGGACCACGTTGGCCGCGGGGCCGGGGCGCCGCGGCGGATCCAGCGGCCTCTGCGTGTCTTTGTTTTTCAGCAGCCTCTGTCAGTGTCAGGTCCACGTTGGACGCGGGGAACGGGGCGTTGCGGCGGAGCCACGTCCACCGCGCTCCCTTGCTGCCGATATCGCCATGCCTGCTCGGAGAGGTGCAGGCACGGGGTGGGTCACGGTCCAGGGAGACCGCTCTCCCCCTCGATCACCTGGACCACGGCCGCGTCCACGAGGACGTCCCGGCTGCCGGGGCTCACCGCGTTTCGCGCCCCGCTGCCGAAGGCGACCACCACGCGGTCCCCGGGCCCCGCGTCCAGGCAGTCGGCCGCGACCACGACCCGATTCGTAAAGCGCTCGCCGCGCCCGTCGTGTCCGGTCAGGGCCACGAGCAGCAGCTTGCGGTCCGCAAGCCTCGGGGCCTTGCGCGTGGCCCAGACCTCTCCGATGACGACGCCCCGGTTCATCCCTCCCTCTCGTGAAGGGTGGCGGGTGTCCGGCCCGCGGGGAAGCGGAAACGGGGGCCCCGGCAGGCGTCCCGGTAAACCTCCACTCGGTCCACGATCGCCGCGACCGACGCCTCGACCGGGCACCGCGTGTCTCCGAGGGCCCGGCGCGCGGGCAGTCCCAGGCAGACCACCACGTCCTGACCCACTTCGGCCCCGACCGGGTCCACCGCGACCAGGTGGTCGCCGTCGTGGTCGGGGAGGGACCAGGCCAGGGGGCGCACCAGGAGCAGTTTCGTCCCGGACAGATACGGGTTCTTCCGCGTGGCCCACACCTGACCGATCACGCGCCCGAGGATCATGGGCCTCCACCCCTCGCCACCGCCCACGTGCGGTTACGCGCCCACCACGGCCTCGTCCACGATCGCGATCACACAGTGCTTGGTCGGGACGACCGGGTCGGTGACCAGGTCGCGCACACGGCTCCCGATGGCCACCAGCACGCACTGTCCCACGTCCGCGCCCAGCGGGTCCACGGCCAGGAGGGACGTGGGCGCCAGGGAATCCGCGGGCACGTCGTCGCCGATCCGGAGGCCTGCGCGGGCGCCGCGGAGGGTCACGGGCCGCACCTCCACCACCCGCCGCCCGCGCAGGGCCTCGGTCTGCTTCGCCCCCCAGACGGTCCCGATGACCTGGCCCAGGATCACCCCCGGCCCTCTTCGCGGAGGAGGTCCGCGACCGCCCGCGCCTCCTCGTCGAGGATCTCCTTCGCGTACGAATGGATCAGGCGCTCCGCGATGGCCCCGAGGAGGAAGACCTCGACCCTCAGTTCGCCCGACACCTCCCGGACCGACCCTCCGTTCCGGCCGGCGCGGATGCGCATCTCGCCCCGGTTCTTCAGCAGACGCGCAACCCCCGGCGTGGTCGGGACGTTCCGGTACGTCACGATCCCCGCGGCGGGGTCCGCCTCGGATTCCTCGATCCACTCCATCCACCGCGGTTCGACCTTCTTGGGACCCACGGAGCGGATGGCCGGGACGGGGAGGTAGCGGACGCGCCGGCGGATCCGGCCGTTCTCCTCGGACCATGACAGGGTCTCGGCCTCGGTGATCCGGGTCAGCCGGGGCAGGAGCCTCTCGACGATCCCGCGGTCGAAGAGCGTCCGGAGCAGCGTGGCTCCGTCGCATGGGAACTCGTGTTCCATCCGGTATTTCATGGGATTCCCTTCCCGTCCGGCTCCGGGTCCGGATTCGCGAACCCGACGTATCCTAGCCCGATCGGCCGGACGGGTTCAATCGGCACGATCCACACCGTGATCTCGCCAGCAAGACGGAACACCGTGATCTGACGCGGTCTCGTGCCGGCCGCGACTCGGAGGTCGCGGCTCCAGGGTGGTGAAATGAAACAAAGCAGATTTCATGTCTATTCGAAGAATTGCGGAAACCAAAGGCGGATTTCCCAAGTCCACCGTCAGATCTTGCAACCCATTGAACCTATTGGCATTGACGCAAATCTTCATTCACCACTGTCTCCCGACAGCGGGTCTGCGGCTTCAATCCGCAATCCGAAATCCTGATTCGCCGCCCTCGAGGCGGCGAATCAGGAACCGCTTGACCCGTCGCGGGTTCAATCCTACCGTACGCCTCGCGGATGGGACGGCATCCTCCAAGACCCGGGCGACAGGCGGCCCTGGCCATCTACGTGGTCCTGATCACCACGACCGCCCTGAGCCTGGTACTGATCTATCTGGGCGGGCTTCCCCCGACGACCCTGGCCGCCTTCTCGTTCGCGGCGGTCCTCGCCGGGGCCCTGCTCCTGTCCTGGGGGGCCGAGGCCGCGGAGTTCATGGTCAGCCAGGGGTTCGCCGTGGCCGTGGTGGCCCTCCTCCAGGTCATGCCCGAGTTCATGGTCGAGGGGGTCATCGCATACGAGGGCAAGGTCCCGTTGATGATGGCCAACCTGACCGGGTCCAATCGGCTCCTGATGGGCGTCGGGTGGACCCTGGTCTATTTCACCGCCTTCTTCTCGGCGCGGGGGGCCGGGGGCTGGCGGCACGCGGTCGTCCTGCGGCGCGAGAACATCGTGGAGGTCCTGTTCCTGTTCGCGGCTTCGATGTACTTCCACGTGATCCTGGTCAAGCGCCGCCTGTGGCTCGAGGACACGGTCGTGCTGGGGATCCTGTTCGTCGCGTACCTGTGGACGCTCCTGCGCCTCCCCCCCGAGGAGGAGGAGGAGTCGGCGTTCCTCCCCCTCCCGCCGCGCGAGGTCGCGGCGATCGCGAGTACGCGGCTGCGGGTCGCCGTCGTGGTGGGGCTGTTCGTGGTCGGGGGCTGGACCATGGTCCTGGTCGCCCACCCCTTCCTCGAAGGGATGGAGGCCGTGGCCCTGTCCCTCGGGGTCTCGTCGTTCGTGTTCGTGCAGTGGGTCGCGCCGTTCCTCACGGAGATCCCCGAAAAGATCACGGCGTTCTACTGGGCCCGCTCCGTGCGCAACGCGAACATGGGCCTGACCAACCTCGTGTCGTCCAAGGTGAACCAGTGGACCTTGCTCGTGGCGATGGTCCCGCTGATGTTCTGGGCGTCCCCGCGGGGTGGCGAGCCGATCCACCTCGACGGGCACCAACTCGAGGAACTGTTCCTCTCGATGGCCATGAGCGTTTACGGGGCCGCAGCCCTGGCCAAGAGGCGCTTCACGCTCGAGAACGCCCTGGTCCTGTTCGGCCTGTGGTTCGTCCAGTTCGTGTCGCCGGGCCGGTTCGTGCCGGCTCACGATTCCTACTTCGATTTCCCGGGATGGCTGTGGGAGTCCTGGAGGGGGATCACCACCGGGCTGTTCGGGGTCCTGACCGTCGCCGAGTTCGTGCGGTTCCGGCGCGAGTGGGACGTGGTCGGGGACCTTCGTCACACGTGGCGCCTGATCCGGGCCGCGAGGGGCCCGGCGGGGGGAGGGGGCGGCCGATGAGCGAGGGTCGTGAGGGCCTCCGGCTCCAGCGGTTCCTGGCCGAGGCCGGTGTCGCGTCCCGCCGCCGGGCCGAGGACCTGATCCGCGAGGGCCGCGTCGAGGTCAACGGCGAGGTCGCCGGGATCGGGGCCGTGGTGGACCCGGACCGGGACCGCGTCCGCGTGGACGGCGAGACCGTGCACCGCCCCGGGGTCCGGCTCACCCTCGTGATGAACAAGCCGCGCGGGGTGATCTGCTCGGCCTCGGACCCGCAGCGTCGCCCGACCGCGTTTTCGTTGCTCCCGCGCCTGCCGGCGCGCGTCCACTCGGTGGGGCGCCTGGACTTCCAGTCCGAGGGCGTGCTGATCTTCACGAACGACGGGGACCTGAGCCGCGCGCTCGCGCACCCCTCCTCCGAGGTCCCCCGGGTCTATCACGTCAAGGTCCAGGGCCGCGTGTCCGAGGCGGCCCTGTCGAGGCTCCGGCGCGGCGTGAGGCTCAGCGGCCCGTCCTCCCATTCCCGGGGCGGCCTTGCGCGGTGCGTTTCGTGCAAGGTCCTGCGTCGCTCCCGCCCGCGCCCCGAGCCCGGCCGGGACCGGACGGCCCCCGGCGGCAACACCTGGGTCGAGGTCACCCTGACCGAGGGCCGGTATCGCGAGGTGCGCCGGATGTTCGAGGCCCTCCGCCTGACCGTGCTCCGGCTGCGCCGAGTCCGCTTCGGCCCCGTGTCCCTGGGCGACCTGGAGCCGGGCCGGTGCCGCCCCCTCACGGAACGCGAAGTCGCGGCCCTTCGGGCCTGCGTGGCCGATCGCGAGTCTTCCTGACGCCTGGCCCGGGCGGCCCCCCGGGCGGATCATCCCCCCGGTTTTCTGCTAGAGTGCGAGTCGTCTTCCCGAGAGGGGACGCCGTGCCGGATCGGTTCCTGGAACTGGTCGAGCGGGGGCCCGTGGTCTTCGATGGGGCCATGGGTACGCTCCTGTACGCCCGCGGCGTCTTCATCAACCGCAACTTCGATGAACTGAACCTTTCGCGTCCGGACCTCGTCGAGAAGGTCCACCGGGACTACCTGGACGCGGGGGCCCAGGTCCTGACGACCAACACGTTCGGCGCAAACGCGGTGAAACTGTCCCGGCACGGCATCGAGGACCGGGTCGCGGCGATCAACGCGGCCGGGGTGAGGATCGCCAGGGCCGTGGCGCGGGACCGAGCGCTCGTGGCCGGTTCCATCGGCCCCACGGGCCTGATCCCCGACATCTTCGACCCCACCCAGATGGAGCACCTGCGCGAGGTGTTTGCGACGCAGGCGGCGGCGCTCGTCGAGGGCGGGGTGGACCTGTTGCTCCTCGAGACCTTCCGGCACACGGTCGAGATGCAGATCGCCCTGACCGCGGCCCGGGCGGTCACGGACCTCCCCATCGCGGCCACCATGGCCTTCGACGAGGAGGGTCAGACCGCGGACGGGCTCGGTCCCGAGCGCGTGGCCGCGCTCCTGGTCCGGTGGGGAGCCGACGTGATCGGGGCCAACTGCGGCGCCGGCCCGAGCGGCGTGGAGGACGTCGTGACCCGGATGCTCGGGACGGGACGGGCGGTCCTGGCCCAGCCGAATGCCGGTCACCCGAGGCGACTGGAGGGCCGGGTCCTGTACATGGCGACCCCGGAGTACCTGGGCGAGTACGCCAAGCGGTACCTTCAGGCCGGTGTCCGGCTCGTGGGGGGGTGTTGCGGGACCACGCCGGACCACATCCGGCAGGTCGCGGCCGAGGTGCGGATGGCCAGCGGCGGCCGCGTGCGGATCCTGGTCCCGCAGAGCGGCGCAGTCGAGAAGGAGGCCGTCACCCCCCCGGCGCTGGCCGAGCGGTCCGACCTGGGTCGCGCCCTCGCGTCCGGGTTCGTGGTCAGCGTCGAGATTGACCCGCCGTCGGGCACGGACCCGACCCGGGCCCTGGAAGGCGCTCGCGCGCTCGCCGCGGCCGGGGTCCGGTTCGTCAACATCGCGGACGGACCCCGGGCCACCGCGCGCATGTCCGCGCTGGCCATGGCCCACCTCCTGCGGGAGGTGGGCATCGAGCCGATCGTGCACGTGACGTGCCGCGACCGAAACCTCCTGGGCATCCAGGCCGACCTGCTGGGGGCGTGGGCCACGGGGATCCGCAACCTCCTGGTCATCACCGGGGACCCGTCCAAACTCGGGGACTACCCCATGGCGACCACGGTCTATGACCTGGACTCCGTGGGGCTCCTGCGCCTCGTCTCCGCGCTGAACCGGGGCCTCGAACCCTCGGGCCGACGGATGAGGGGTTCCACGGCCTTCGTCAAGGGGTGCGGGGTGGAACCCGGCGCCCGGGACCTGGACCGCGAGGTCGCCCGCCTCCTCCGCAAGGTCGAGGCCGGGGCCGAGTTCGTGATGACCCAGCCCGTGTTCGACCCGGAGGTGATGGACCGTTTCCTGGACCGGGTGCGCGGCCTCGGCGTCCCGGTCCTGATGGGCATCTTGCCGCTCGCCTCGTATCGGAACGCCGAGTTCCTGCACCACGAGGTGCCGGGCATGACCATCCCGGAGCCGACCCGCGAGCGGATGAAGCGCGCCGGTCACGGCCCCGCGGCCCGCGAGGAGGGCGTGCGGATCGCCCGCGAGGTCCTTGTGGCCTTCCGCGACCGGGTCCGGGGGGTCTATGTGATGCCGCCCTTCGACCGGTACGACACGGCGCTTGCAGTGATCGAGGGGCTGGTCCCCGCCTCCCCGTCGCCGGCCGCATCCTGAAGACCGCGCGGCGTCAGAGGCATGTCCCCCACTGGCGGATGTGCGGAATGAGCCCCTCGGGGACGCGCGGTCGCG
>DYKK01000196.1 GCA_020722625.1 Anaeromyxobacter dehalogenans | reverse complement strand
GGTTCTTCCTGGTCGCGGCGGTCCTGCTCGCGTGGAACCTCGGGGCCGGGAGCCTGTTGCCGAGCGACGACTGCCTGTACACGGCGGCCGCGCGGGAGATGGCCCGATCCGGGGACTGGCTGACCCCGGCGTGGCAGGGGCGGCCCCTGTTCGAGAAGGGGCCGGTCCTGTTCTGGATGCTGGCCGCGTCGCGCGCCGCGCTGGGAGAAGGCGAGGCCGCGATGCGCCTGCCCGGGGTCCTGGCCGGGCTCGCGACCCTGGCGCTCGTCCGGCGCCTGGCCCTGGCCCTGGGCCTGTCCCGGTGGGCGGCCCTGGCGGCCGCGGCCCTCGCGCTCGCATCCAATCTCCTGTATTTCAATGCGCGCCGACCCATGACGGACCTGCCCGCCCTGGCCTTCGGGCTCGCGGGGTTTGTGTGGCTCCTGCGGGGTCGCCGGCCGTTCCTCGGGGGGGTCCTGCTCGGGCTGTCCGCCCTGACCAAGGTGTCGGGGCCCGTGCCGTTCGTCCTGGCCTGGGGGTTCCTGCAAGCCGTCCCCCGGTTCCGGTCAAGGCCCCGCGCCGTGGGATGGGCGCTGCTCGGGGCCGCGCTGGCAGCCGTCCCGTGGCACGCGGCCCTGCTCGCCGAGCACGGACGCGCCTTCCTCGATGTCTATTTCGGGTACCACGTGTTCCAGCGGGCGGCGACTGCGGTCGTGGGGGACGCCTCCGATCCGACGTACTTCGCGTGGCTCGTGGAGCGGGAGGGTCCGCTCGCCCTGGTCCTCGGGGTCGCGCTGGTCGTGACCGTGGTCCGGGCCGTCCGGCGGGACGGCGCGGCCCTGGCGGCCGCGGCCCTGTGGGTCGGCGCGGGCCTGCCCCTGGCCCTCGCGCGCACGTCCCTCCCGCATTACCTGGTCGCGTGCCTGCCGGCCGCGGCCCTTTCCGGTGGCCTGCTCGCGCAGGGCGCGCTCGACCTCGCGCGACGGGCGGGCTCGCGGGCCGTGGTCGTCGCGGCCTTCTTCGGGGTCGCGGCCGCCTCGTTCGACGCGAACAACGGCCGAGACCTCGAGGACCCCGACTACGGGCCCGGGACCCGGGTCGTCTGCCATCACCTGCGCGACCCCTCGCTGGGCCACGACCTTGCGCGCCTCGCCGGGACGTGCGACCTGCACGACCCCTGCGTGTCGTGGTACTGCGACGCCCGCGTGCCCTTCTACGCGGCGGACCCCGGGTTCCTCGAGACCGTCCGGGACATCCCGGTCCTGCAAGGGGTGGTGCGGCCCCTCGACGTGGCGACGCTTCAAGACCTCGCGGGCCGGCGCGCGTGGCTCCTCGTGCGGCCGGACCGCCTGCCGGCCATCGCCGGGTTCGCGGCCGCGTCCGGGGTCCGACTCGAGAACCGCTCCGGGTCGCCGGAGCGGGTCCTGGTCGAGGTCGTGCCCGGGCCGAGCCCCGACTGACCGGTCGGGAGGTCACCGGGGGCCTTCCCCGCACCCGCACCCGCGCAGGAGGGCCCCCGCGATCGCACGGCCCAGGCGCTCGTAGCCTTCCTTGGTCAGGTGCACGAGGTCCGGCTGCGCGAGCGGGGGGTCCGCCGCGGCCCAGGCGGCCAGGGACAGGGGGCCTCCCGTGAAGTCCAGTAGGTCGAAGAACCCGCACCCGTGCTCGAACGCGAGGCGGCGCTGGACCTCATTGATCTGGAGCGTGCGGGGCCTCGCGGCCAGGGCACCGTCCGCGAGCCGCACCGGCCGGTCCGACGGCCCGATCAGCAGGCACGAGGCCCCGGGAGCGGCCTCACGCACCCGGGCCAGGACCTCCCGGAGCGAGGCCTCGTAGTCCTCGATGGGGACCTCGTCGTCCCCGGACTCGTTCGTCCCGTACGCGAGGGCGACCAGGTCCGGGGCCCGCCGCCGCACGTGCTCGCGCCACAGGTCGGGGTCCCACCGGAGCATGTCCGCGGCCCGCGACCCCGGAATCCCGAGCGTGTCCACGACCACCCCGGCGACCGGGCGCTCCACGACCAGGCCGAACAGGCGGACCTCGCCGTCCCCCAGGGGTTGGACCTCCAGGACGTGGCCGCGGTCGCGGACCCGGAAGGTCGCGTACCCCGGCTCGACCCGCTCGCCGCCGGTCCGCACCCGGCGCACCCGCCGGCCGTCCAGGCGGACCTCCACGGTCCCGCCCCCGGGCTGCCGGAGGAAATACAGATCGAAGAGCCCCGCCCGCCGGCCCACCTCGTTCTCGACCGTGGTCCCGACCCGACCGTGGTCGCGACGCGACGCCGACGACACGCTCATCCCCGCGAGCCCGTACCACCCGTCCTGCCGGTCGTCGGGCTTGCCGACCCGGTCCGTGTGCCAGGTGTTGGTGCTCTCGAGCACGATGTCCGCGTGGCGGTAGTGCGTCCAGGGTCGGGCGGGCATCACGAACCCGTGCCCTGCGTCCCCGAACCGTCGCTGGAGCAGGCGGCGCACGACCCCCGTGTAGAGGTCCGACGCGGTGTGCGAGGCCCCGAAGAAGAGCAGGCGCGCCTGTCCCCGGCCGTCGCGCGCGCGCCGCAGGGCCTCGTGGAGGGCGGACAGCGCCCGGCCGGACGGGTCCTCGATGGCCGCGCCGTCCACCGGCGGGCCGCCGCCTCCCCGGGAACCTGGAGCCCCTTGCGTGGGGGCCGCATCCTCGCGCCCGACCCGCTCCGCCGGGGCCGGAAGCCGGGGGAACGCCGGCGAGCAGGCGAGCAGAGCCGCGATGGCCCCGATGGCTTGCGTCCTCATCCCTTCCTCCCGGTCCGCCGAGGTCCGCCCGGCCGGCATCCGATTCTTTCCGGGATCCCCCCTTGCGATCAAGCCTGGCGGCACCCCCAGAATCCGCCGTCAGATTTCACAACGCACTGACCCGATTGGCTTTGACGCGGATCCGCATTCACCACTACCTCACGACAGCGGGTTTGCGACCTCAATCCGAAATCCTGATTCGCCGCCCTTGAGGCGGCGAATCAGGGGCTCGATCCTCCGATTGACGCCCACCCCGCCCCTGTCCTATAACCACGTCGCGCCCGGGACCGGGGTCCGGGCGATCCACGGGAGGCACCCCATGAACCGGGAGATGATCGTCTTTTCCGGATCGTCCCATCCCGGCCTCGCGGGCGCGATCGCCGAGCGGCTCGGCAGCCGCCTGGGCCGCAGCCGGGTCGTCAAGTTCTCGAACGAGAACCTGATGGTCCGCATCGAGGACAACGTGCGCGAGAAGGACGTCTTCGTGATCCAGACGTCCTCGTCGCCGGTCAACGAGACGCTCGTGGAACTCCTGATCTTCCTGGACGCATTGCGTTACGCGAGCGCGGCGCGCGTCACCGCGGTCCTGCCGTACTTCCCGTACTGCCGCTCGGACAAGAAGGACGAGCCGCGCATCTCGGTCGCGGCCCGCCTGATGGCCGACCTGATCCAGGCGGCCGGGGCGGACCGGGTCCTGACCATGGACCTCCACTCCCCGCAGATCCAGGGCTTCTTCCGCATCCCGGCGGACCAGTTGCTCGCGGCTCCGGTGTTCTTCGACTATTTCAACGAAGTGCTGTTCAAGGAGGAGTCCAAGGAGGACTTCGTCCTGGTCATGGGGGACCACGGGGCCGCCAAGAAGTTTTCGTACTACTTCGACGAACTGCAACTTCCGGTCGCGATCATGGACAAGTTCCGGCCGGACCACACCGAGAAGCCGGTGATCCGGCAGGTCATCGGGAAGGTCCGGGGCAAGGCGGCGCTCATCATTGATGACGAGATCGCGAGCGGCGGGACCCTGGTCGAGGCCGCGAAGTTCCTCCAGAAGGAGGGGGCCAAGCGCATCCTGGCCGCGGCCGTGCACCCGGTCCTGTCCGGTCGCGCGGTCGAATCGCTGGTGGCCTCGCCGATCGAGCGCATCATCGTGGGCGACACGGTCCCGGTGCGTCCCAAGGTCAGGGACCACGCGGACCGCTTCGTGCTCCTGGACCTGTCTCCGCTGTTCGCGCGGGCGATCCAGTGCATCCACAACGGCGACTCGCTGTCCGACCTGTTTCCGCCGTCGGTCAAGAGGCGCGCGTGATCCCCCGCCGGGAACCGACATGACCCCGAACGCCGTCCTCGTCCGATACGCCGAGGTCTTCCTGAAGGGGGGCCGGCGCGGCTTCTTCATCCGGCGGCTGAAGGAGGGGCTGGCGCGCCAGGTGTCGCGGGCCGGTCCCTACCGGGTCCGCGAGGTCCACGGGTTCCTGATCGTGGCCGACGAGCGGTCCCGGGGAGCCGAGTTCCCGGACCTCGGGTCGTGCGAGGGCCTGTTCGAGGCGGTGGAGAGGACCTTCGGCGTGGTCGGGTACACCCCGTGCCGGATGGTCCCCCGCGAGGTCTCGGCCCTGGAGCGCGAGGTCGCGCGCATCGCGGACGAGGACGTGGCGGGCGCGGCCTCGTTCAAGGTCGAGTCGTCGCGCTCCGACAAGGAGTACCCGCTGGACTCGATGGAACTGAACCGGCGGCTCGGGGCCGTGATCGCCGGTCGTTCCGGGGTCCCGGTCCGCCTGCGGGACCCGGCGGTGACCGTCCATTGCCACATCCTGGCGCGGCACGCGGCCCTGTCGCTCGAAAACCGCAAGGGCCCGGGGGGGCTCCCGGTGGGGTCGTCGGGCCGCGTGCTCCTGCTGCTGTCGGGCGGCATTGATTCGCCCGTGGCGGGGTGGCTCGCGATGCGCCGCGGGTGCGAGGTGGACGCGGTGCACTTCGAGGCAGCGCCCTACACGACCCCGGAGGCGCGGCGCAAGGCGGAAGACCTGGCCCGCATCCTCGCGCGCCACGAGCGGTCCCTGCGCCTGCGCGTGGTCCCGTTCGGGGCGATCCAGGCGACCCTGCGAGACGCGGCCCCGGGGGCGCTCCTGGTGGTGCTGTACCGCCGGATGATGCTGCGGATCGCGACGCGGCTCGCGCGCGAGGGACAGGCGCAGGCCCTCGTGACCGGGGACAACCTGGGGCAGGTCGCGAGCCAGACCCTCGAGAACCTGTGCGTGATCGAGGCCGCGGCGGGTCTGCCGGTGCTGCGGCCGCTCCTGACGTACGACAAGATGGAGACGGTGGCGCTCGCGCGGCGCATCGGGACGTACGAGGTCTCGATCCGGCCGCATGAAGACTGTTGCTCGCTCTTCGTGCCGGCCCACCCGGAGACCGCGGCCGACCCCGCGAGGGTCGAGGCGGTGGAGGGGCGCCTCGACGTGGAGACGATGGTCGCGCGGGCCGTCGCGGCCGCCGACACGCTGGCCATCGAACCGTGACGGACGGGAGGTCCGCTACGGGGTGATCCGCACCGTCTTGTTCAGGACCTGGTCGGGACGGGCGCCCTTGACCTTGGCCTTGCAGCGGGTCGCCGATACGGATTCCACCTGGAACGAAAAGCCCGCGACGCTTCCGGAGGCCCCGGACCGGACCCCGTGGCTCGACCCCCGGTTGATCAGGATCTCGACGACCCCGCCCTTCTCGGTCGCGGACAGGACCGTGCCGGGGATGGCGCCGCCCCCGCCCTCGCACTGCTTCGTCGCGGGGTTGTACGTCTCGCCCGCGCCGCAGCGCGGGGTCTGGGGAGCAGGGGACGGCGAGGGATGCCTGGCACCGCCCCGGGACTCGCGCACGCAGGTGCGGGAGTCCTCGTCGCAGCGCCACCCCCTCCGGCAACCGCCGGGGCATGCCTCCTCGCACTGGCCCGCGACGCACACGGACCCGGGGCCGCAAGCGGGGTCGCAGACGTCCGGGCGCACGCACGCGCCCTGCCTGCACACGGTCCCCGCATCGCAGCACAGGCCCGTCGGGCGGCAGCAGACGGTGCCGGCGGCGCACGCCGCGCACGGGTCCAGGGGTTCCACCTTGGTCTCGACCATGTAGGCGGTGGACCCCTTCGTGGCCACGACCTGGAAGAAGTAGTCCTTGTCCTTCTGGGCCGTGAACACGAACCCGTAGTCGCGCCGCTCCGGGACGATGGGCTGGCGCTGAAGGACGTTCGCGTCGAACGAGAAGAGGGTGATCTCGCCGGTGACCCCGTGGGGCTTGTACGGCTCCCCGAACGCGAAGGTCACGGTGGCGCGCACGTCCTGGAAGTACGAGAAATCCTTCCAGTCCTCCCGGTCGCACCGCGATTCGATGAAGTCCTTGACGAGCACGCCCGGCGAGATGCGCAGGGCCTTCGGCTGCTGGTTGTCCGTGTCGAGGGGGCACTTCGTCCCGCATCCGGAGGACACCCACGCCCCCAGGGCCATGGCGGCGAGCAACGCCCGGACCGTCCACGATCCGCCACCGCGATCTCGGCAGCACGACGGGACACCTTGATATATCCCGGTTTCGTGCCAGCCGCGACTGGGGCCCCATCTCCCAGCGCGAAGCGCTGGGGAGGACG
>DYKK01000195.1 GCA_020722625.1 Anaeromyxobacter dehalogenans | reverse complement strand
GAACCGACCACGGAACGCGCGATCAAGGACATCGAGCGCCAGATCGGGGTGTGACGCCCCGGCCCGTCGCTCCAAAAACTGCTTGACACCATTTGCTTCCATTCGGTATCCTCTCGCCGCTTTGAATGGACGAGGTGGAGGACTGGATGTCCCTGACGACCGGGCAGAAGCAGGAGATCATCGGAAAATTTCGGGCGCGCGAGGGCGACACGGGCTCCCCCGAGGTGCAGGTGGCCCTCCTGACCGAACGCATCCGGACCCTGACCGAGCACTTCAAGACCCACAAGATGGACCACCACTCGCGGCGGGGTCTCTTGCGGCTCGTGGGTCGGCGCAGGCGGCTCCTGGAATACCTGAAGAACCGGGAGTCGGCGCGCTATTTCCGGCTCATCGGCGAACTGGGCATCCGCAAGTGACGGCTCCCGGCGGGGGAGCAGGCGGCCCCGGGTCCATCCCACCCAGGAAACACGGCAGGCGTGAGGACGCCGGAAGACCGGCGTCTCCAGATACCCGGAGGTGAACCCCATCATGGTGCAGCGAGAAACGATCGAGTTCCACGGCAAGGCCCTGACCATCGAGACGGGGAGGATGGCCAAGCAGGCCAGCGGAGCGGCCCTCGTGTCCCTGGGTGAGACCACGGTCCTGGTGACCGTCGTGGCGGGGGCGCCGAGAGAGGGGGTGGACTTCCTGCCCCTGACCGTCGAGTACATGGAGCGGACCTACTCGGCGGGGCGCATCCCGGGCGGCTACTTCAAGCGCGAGGGCCGGCCCACCGAGGTCGAGACCCTGAACGGCCGCCTGATTGACCGGCCGATCCGACCCCTGTTCCCCAAGGGGTATCGCTTTGACACCCAGGTCGCCGCGATGGTCCTGTCGGCCGACAAGGAGAACGACCCCGGGATCCCCGGGATGATCGGGGCCAGCGCGGCCCTGATGTTCTCGGACGTCCCGTGGAAGGGCCCGGTGGCCGGGCTGCGGGTCGGGTACCTGGACGGCCGCTACGTCGTGAACCCCACCTACGAGGAGCGGGAGCGCTGCGAACTCGACCTCGCGGTGGCCGTGGGGCCGGACGGGCTCGCCATGGTCGAGGGCGAGGCGAAGGAGGTCCCCGAGAAGGTCCTCGTGGGGGCTCTCGTCTTCGCCGAGCAGGCTGCGCAGCCCATCCTGGACCTTCAGCGGCGGATGGCCGAGGCGGTCGGGCCGACGAAGCGGGAGGTCCCGGTCCGCGTCCCGGACGAGGCCCTGGTCGCGCGCGTCCGCGAGGTGGCGTGGGAGCGACTGTGCCGGGCCATGGCCGAGCCCGCGAAGATGGCGCGTCGCCGGGCCCTGGCCGAGGTCTTCACCGAGACCGAGGCGACCCTGTCGGCGGAGTTCGAGGGCCGGGCCGGGGAGGTCCGCGACGTCCTCGAGTCCCTCGAGAAGGAGCGCCTGCGCCGCCTCATCCTCGACGAGGGCCGGCGCGTGGATGGCCGGGGGCTCACGGACGTTCGCCCGATCTCGTGCGAGGTCGGGGTCCTGCCGCGCACGCACGGCTCCGCCCTGTTCACGCGGGGCGAGACCCAGGTCATCGTGTCGGCCACCCTCGGGACCACGGCGGACGAGCAGCGGATGGACCTGCTGACGGGCGACGTGTACCGCTCGTTCATGTTGCACTACAACTTCCCGCCGTTCAGCGTCGGCGAGATCAAGCCGATGCGCGGCCCGAGCCGCCGGGACATCGGGCACGGGAACCTCGCGGCCCGGGGCGTCAGCGCGGTCCTGCCCCCCAAGGGCAACGACTTCCCCTACACCCTCCGGGTGGTCTCGGAGGTCCTGGAATCGAACGGGTCGTCCTCGATGGCGACCGTCTGCGGGTCGTCCCTGGCCCTGATGGACGCCGGCGTCCCCGTCCGGAGCCACGTGGGGGGGATCGCCATGGGTCTCGTCAAGGAGGGCTCCCGCGTCGCGGTCCTGACCGACATCCTCGGCGACGAGGACCACTCGGGCGACATGGACTTCAAGGTCGTGGGCACCGACCAGGGCGTGACCGCGGTCCAGATGGACATCAAGTGCAGCGGCCTCGACGAGGCGATCTTCACGGCCGCGCTCGATCAGGCCCGCCAGGCCCGGCTCTTCGTCCTGTCGAAGATGAGGGAGACGCTGGACCGCCCGCGCGAGGCCCTCTCGCCCCACGCCCCCCGGATCTTCACCCTCCACATCAACCCCGACCGGATCCGCGACCTCATCGGTCCCGGGGGACGCAACATCCGCGGGGTCCAGGCCCAGTCCGGCGCCTCGGTCGAGGTCGAGGACGACGGCACGGTGCACGTCGCGGCCTCCGACGAGGACGTGGCCCGCAAGGCCATCGCCATGATCCGGAACCTGACCGACGATGCCGAGGTCGGCCGGACCTACCTGGGGCAGGTCGTCAAGGTCACCGAGTTCGGGGCGTTCGTCCGCATCCTCCCCGGGGTCGAGGGCCTGGTGCACATCAGCGAACTGGCCGACCACCGCGTCAAGCGCGTCGAGGACGTGGTCCGGGAAGGCGACGAGATCCTCGTCAAGTGCATCAACATCGACAAGTCCGGGAAGGTCCGCCTGTCCCGCCGCGAGGCCATGGAGGAACGCGCCCCGGCCCCGGCCGCGGACGACCCGGACGCGGACAACCACGACCATCCGGTCCACCGGCGCAGGTGACGGGAGGACCCTCCTCGCCGTGGGCGTGGGCGAGCCCATGAACTCGATCCCGTAGAGGACAACCCATGCCAAGACGGCTGACCCTTCGTTTCGCTCGGGTCCGCGCGGACGCGGGCGACCTCCCGCTCCCCTCGCGCGCGACGGAAGGGGCGTCGGGCCTGGACGTGGCCGCGGCCGTCGAGGGAGAGGTGGTGATCCCGCCCCTGGGCCGCGCCCTCATCCCGACCGGGTTCGCGGTCGCGGTCCCGCCGGGGACCGAGGTGCAGGTGCGCCCGCGAAGCGGGCTCGCCCTCCAGCACGGCGTGACCGTGCTGAACGCGCCCGGGACGATCGACTCGGACTACCGGGGCGAGGTCCAGGTCCTCCTCGTCAACCTCGGCGCGGACCCGTTCGTGGTCCGTCGCGGGGACCGGATCGCGCAGCTGGTCCCGACCTCCCTGGTCCGCGCGGTGGCGGTCGAGGTCCCCGACCTGCCGGGCACGGACCGCGGGGCGGGCGGGTTCGGGCACACGGGGTGACGCATGGCGATGCCGCCGCGGGTTTGCTCGCGATTTCTTTTCGGGCTCGCGTGCCTGTGTGTGACCCGCCCGGTGTCCGGGGCGACCGGCGAGCACTCGGTCGTCACGGGACTCGGCTACCAGCGCCTGTCCTGGGAATCCGGGGGGGCCTCGGACGGGCTGGGGGTCCTCGTCGGATATCGGTACGGGCTCGCGGACGACTGGAACCTCCAGGGGTCGGCGGGGACCACGGGCTTCCTGAATCCGGACCGGCGCTTCGGCCTGGTGACGGCCACGGTCGGGGTCGCGTACCTGGTGGACGCCCTGACGTTCGTGCCGGAGATCCGGGTCGGGGTCGGGTACGTGGGGCCGGTGACGGCGGGCGGCGCGGTGAAGCCCGACCTCGGGCTGATGGGGGGCGTGGCGCTCGAGTATCGGCCCGACCGGCCGTTCGGGGTCGGGGTTGCCGCGGAGTACCGCTTCCTGGTCCGCAACCGGGACCATGTCGGCGGGGTCCTGTCCGTGATGGTGACCGTGGCGAAGTACTTCTGACGGCCCGCATCGGTCTCTTGGTCGTCGAATTGTCCTAGACTTCCCCCTGTGGAAACGTTCGCCCATCTGGACCGCCTCCTGCGGGACTTCCGGTGGTCCCTCCTCCAGGTGGAACTGGTCGAGACGTTCGCGCTGGGGTCGCTCATCGCCGTGGTCGTGGCCGGGGCCGGCGTCGTCCTGTGCGCGGGGTTTTCCGATGCGGACGGCGTCCGGGTCCTCGTGGTCGCCCTCGGGGGCGCGGGGGTCCTGGGCTCGCTCGGGCAGGCGGCCCTCCAGGCGTTTCGGCTCTTCCGGGACCCGGTGGGGGTGGTCGTGCGGTTGCGCCAGGCGTATCCGGAGGTGGGCCCCGGCCTCGAGACGGTGGTCCGACTGCGCCCCGCCGTGGATCGGCCCGAGGCGCCGCCGCCCTTCTCGGAGGCCCTGCTCGTCGCCGAGGCCGCCCGGGCCATCGCAAGGCTCGAGCGCCTGCCGCCCAGACCCCCGGCGGACCTCGCCCGGACCCGGGCGTTCATCGCCGCCACCGCGGTCGTGGTCGCGGTCCTGATCGCGGTCACGGCCGCCCGGCCCGGCGACGTCGCGCGGGGCGTGCGCCGCCTCACCGGCATCGAGGGCCCCGTGCTCCCCTCGTGGATGGCCCTTCCCGAGGAAGACGCGGACCTCCTCGTCTATGATGTCCGCACCTTCTGGCTCATCCCCCACCCGGACGGCTCCACGACCCGGGTGGCCGCGGGGGAGGCGAGCGATATCGTGGCGCCCGCCGGCGTCGGGGTGGAGGTCACCGGGAACCTCACGAGGCCGGCGCGACGGGGCGACGCCGTCGTGGTCGCCGGCGGCGAGACGTCCGAGGTCCCGCTCACGATCCCGTCCGAGGAACGGTTTTCGTTCGTCCTTCCCGAGGTGCGGGACGGGACCTGGCTCCTCCGCGTGATCACGACCGCGGGCACGCGGGTCCGCGAGAAGACGGGGCGGAGGATCGTCCGGATCGAGCCGCAGCCTCCGGCCGTCGTCGTGGATCCCCAGGAGACCGTCCTGCTCCGGCCCGATGCGACCGCGACGGTGTCGTACTCGGTGGAATCCCGCGTCGGCGTGGCCCGGGTGGAGGCGGTGGTCCGGTTCCCCTTCGCCCCGGCCAGACCCCCGGTGCGCGTGCCGCTCAAGGCGCCGGCCCCGGGGGAGCACCGGGTCGGGGGCGACTTCCCCTTCGCGTGGCCGGGGGACCCGACCGAGTTCGCGGGCCGGGCCGACCTCGAGATCGAGGCCCTGGACTGGCTGTCCCAGGGGGAGCGGGGCGCCGGGCGCAGCGCCCGGGTCCGGTTCGTCCTGGACACGGACCTGACCCGGCGCCTCGCCGAGATCGAGGAGGCGGACGACCTGGTCGGCGAGTTGGTGCGCGCCCTGGGTGACGTGGGCTCCGCCGCAGGTCCGCCGAGTCCCCCCGGGGGAGCCGAGTCCGAGGGGGTGCGCACCGGCGACCGTCCTGCCGCCGCATCCCCCGGCGCGTCGTCCCCCCTGTCTCGGGGGCGGGGGCCGGCCGAGACGGCGACCCGGGTTGAATGGGCTCGGGTCCTGGATCGGGCCAGGAAGGCGCTCGCGGGGGTCTCGGCGGGCCCGGAGCCGAGGGCGCCCTCGGCGGACGACGTGCGCGCGCTCGAGTCGGCGACCCTCGAGCTCCAGTCCGCGGTCCGACGCGAATGGGCCTCGTTCCTGTCCTTGCGCCTGGCCGACCTCGACCGGGAGGCGGCGCGGTGGCGCGCCGTCCCGGGACGGCCCGACCCGCGGTGGCGTTGGGGCCTGCGGGAATCCCTGTCCCGGGCGCGCCAGACCCTCGCGGTCCTGGACGGGCTCGAACAGAGAGACCTGCGGCGAGGGGACCCCGCCTCGACGGGTCGCGTCACGTCCTACCGGAGGGCCGAGGCCGGCACGAAGGCCCGCGATGCGGTGGCGGCCGCCCTGGACCTCCTGCCGTCCGACGGGGATCGGTCGCGGCTGGTCGAGGCGCTCGGGCGGTGCCTCGATGCCGTGGAGAAGGTCCAGCACGTGTACCGGACGTCTCTGTCCCGCGTCGAACGAGTCGTTTTCGGGGAGATCGTCGTGTCCCCCGAGGTCGCCTCGGCCGTCAAGGACGTGATCGAGGCCCAGCGCGAGGTGCACGACCGGACCGCCCAGACGGCGTTCGAGTGGAAGAACCGGGCGGACCTGGCGGCCTCGGGCCCCGTGCCGGACCGGCGGGACCTCCAGCAGCGGGTCGGCGACGCGCGGCGGAGGCTGGAACGGGTCCCGCTCGAGCGGCTCGACCCGCGCGAGGCCGCGGAGGTCGCGAGGGCACGCGAGGACCTGGCGGCGATCGCGGACCTGATGGACGCACCCGACTTTGCTTCCGCGCTCGAGCAGGCCCGGAACGTGACCGAGCGGATGGCCCGGATGGCCTCGGAGATGGGCGATCAGGCGGACTGGATCGCCGAGGAGCGGCCGGAGGGGGCCGCAGTGCTGGCGAGGACCGCCAGGAACCTGGGTCTGGCGGCGCGGTCCTTGCGGGAGGTGACTCGGACGCTTCGGGCCTGGAAATCGAGGGCGGAGGCACCACCGACCCCGGCCATGCGGGCCGACGTGACGGGGATCCTCGACGCGCAGAATCGCGTGATCTCGGCGCTGGACAAGGCGGTGGAACCCCTGGGTCCCGGCGCGGGGGCCTGGGCCGGCGAACTGGTCGGGATGGCGGGGGCGGC
>DYKK01000194.1:1581-6454 GCA_020722625.1 Anaeromyxobacter dehalogenans | reverse complement strand
AGATCGGGACGCCGGATCGTGGTCCCCACGTTTCGTCTATCGGGACTTCCGCCCGATGCGTTACACTTCCGGCCCATGAGCACGGCGGAACAGATCCGGCGCGGGGACTTCAGGGCCGCGGCCCGGCTCATGCGGTGGGTGGACGACGGGGACGGGCGGGCGTGGCCGGTCCTGGCCGACCTGTACGCCTTCACGGGGCAGGCGCGGGTCGTGGGGGTCACAGGGAG
This sequence comes from Anaeromyxobacter dehalogenans, assembly GCA_020722625.1. Lineage (GTDB taxonomy): Bacteria > Myxococcota_A > UBA9042 > DTJE01 > DTJE01 > DYKK01. The sequence goes on along the minus strand of DYKK01000194.1, from coordinate 6,227 downwards.
CCCGGGGGTCGGGAAGTCGTCGCTGATTGACGGGCTCATCGCCCTGTGGCGCGAGGCCGGCCGGCGGGTCGGGGTCGTGGCCGTGGACCCGACGAGCCCGTTCACCGGGGGGGCGATCCTGGGCGACCGCGTGCGGATGCAGCGGCACGCGGGGGATGCGGGGGTCTTCATCCGCTCGCTCGCGACCCGGGGGCAACTGGGAGGGCTGTCCGCCTCGGCGGGGACCGTGGCCCAGGTCCTGGACGCCATGGGCTGCGACCGCGTGGTGATCGAGACCGTGGGCGTGGGGCAGGACGAGGTGGACGTGGTCCGCCACGCCGATGTGACCGTGGTGGTGGTCGCCCCGGCCCAGGGGGACGAGGTCCAGGCCCACAAGGCCGGGGTCCTGGAGATCGCGGACGTCCTGGTCGTGAACAAGAGCGACCACCCCGGCGTGGAGCGGACCGTGGCGGAACTGACGCTCGCGATGGACATGGCGCCGGAGGGGGCTCGCAGGCCCGCCGTGCTGCGGTGCACGGCCACGGACGGGACCGGGCTGCGGGAGGTGGCGGCGGAGGTCGAGCGCCTCCTGCGCGACCAGGAGGACGGGGGCCGGAGGGACAAGGCCCTGCGCGAGCGGACCGAGGCCCTGGTGCTGGACCTGGCCGCCACGCGGTTTCACGCAGGGGCGGAGGCCGCGATGCGGAGCGACCCGGTGGTCGTCGAGACGTTGCAGCGGCTACACCGCCGCGAGACGGATCCATTCCGCGCGGCGCAAGTCCTGTGGGAGCGGGTGAGGAGGGGGCACGCCGGGGATGGGTCGCCGGAAACAGCCTGACGCCGGCAGGCGCCCGCGTCCCGCCGAGGCGGGTGGGGCCGGACCTCCCTCCCCGGCGAGCGCGTGGCCCGCGCTCGCGTTCGCGGGCGTGCTGGCGGTGCTCCCCCTGGTGCCCTCGCATCCCCTTGCGTTCCTGCCGCCGGTCCTGTCCTGGCCGGCGTATCTCGGGGCCGCGGCCTGGATCGGGCTGCGGGTCGCGCGGGCGCGCGGCCTGCGCGTCCCTGCGGACCGGTGGGGGTCCCTCGGGGCCGAGTCCCTGGCCGTGGTCGTGGTCTTTGGCTCGTATGTGCTGCTGAAACTGCCGGGCCTGCACGCCTCGGGCACGGACGACAACATCTACTACTACATGGCGGTGCGGCTCGGCGAGGGCACAATCCCGTACCGGGACTTCTTCTTCTCGCACCCGCCCATGCACCTCCTGGTCCCGGCCCTGGTCTTCCAGGTCGCGGGGTTCTCGGTCGGGGTCGCGAAACTGATCCCGGCCGTGGCCCAGGGGGTGGCCGGCCTGTTCCTGTATTTGGCCGTGCGCCGGGCCTCTCGCGCGCTGGCGGTCGTGGTCGTGCTGTTGCACCTCACCGCGTACCAGGTCCTGATGGGCTCCACGGACATGAACGGCGAGAACCTGATGAGCGCCTTCCTGGCGGCCGCGCTGTTCTGCGCCGTCTCGGGAAGGCCGCTCTGGTCCGGGGTCCTGGCCGCGGCGGCCCTGTCGTGCGGGTTGTACGCGATGGCCGGGGTGGCGGCCCTGGCCGTCGCCTGGGCCGCGGCCTCCGGGCGGGGGCTCGCCCGGTGGGCGATGGCTTTTGGGGCGGCCCTGCTCCTGATCAATCTCCCCTTCGCGGTCCTCGGGGGCTCGGGGTACTTTGACGGGGTCTTCGCCTACCACCTGGCCAAGCCCGTCAAGGGCGGGGACCGGTGGCCGGTCTTCTCGTCGCTCAACCCCTTCTCGGCGGGCCGGGCCCTGTTCCACAACCTCGGGGTGTGGCTCGGGTCCAAGGAGTTCCAGAAGTCGCTGTACTACCACGCGCCGGCCTACCTGGCGGCCGGGCTCGCGGTCGCGGGGATCGCCGCGCGCGCCCTGGCCGGGTGGTTCCGGTCCGGGCCTGCGACCCGGGACCGGGCGACGGCGCGCGGCCACGGGGGCGACGCGCGGGAGTGGGTCGCGGTCCTGTCCCGCCGCGACCTGCTCTCGGGCTCCCCGGAGGGGCTCGTCAAGGTCGCGGTCCTGGCCGTGGTCCTGTTCACGCTCCAGTGGGCCGCCCTGAACGAGATCTACGACTTCTACCTGGTCCCGATGATGGCCTTTCTGGCCGTGCCCGCCGGGTACGCGCTCTGGAGGGCGTGCGACCGGGTGCGGCCGGGGGTCGGCTGGAGGGGGATCCTGGCGCCCCTCGCGGTGATCGGGGTCTTCTGGCTGCACGTTCCGTGGGCCGCGTCCCTGTCGCGGACCCTGTGGCCGGAGGAGGCGAGGGCGCGCGGCGAGGTCGTGACCTACGACTGGCGCGACCCGGACATCCTGGCCGGCCCCGCGGCCCTCACGCGCGCCCTGTTCTTCGCGGAATCCCGGCGCAAGGGCGAGGGGACCCCCTATTACCGGCACTACCTGTGGAACAAGCGCCTCGCGTTCTCGACCGCGCGGGAGATCGCGGACCACGTCCGCGCCACCACGACCCCCGACGAGACCCTGACCGGGGCCTCGACCCTCGCGCCCCTCGTGGCCCTGCTCGCGGGCCGGCGCCTCGCCGGCGACGAGGCGGACACCAACGCCAAGCGCTTCAAGTCCGGGGTCCTGACCGAGGCCGACTTCTTCGAGCGCGCGTGCGCGGACAAGGTGCGATACGTCGTGTCCGCGCCGAGGTCGTACTTCCACGAGCCGTTCATGGCGCGAAACCCGGTGATCCAGGCGTTCTTCGAGCGCGACCGGGTCTTCGTGGACGAGAAACTCGTGCACTTCCGGGGGTTTTCGATCAGCCTGTACCGCCGGACGGACCGCGAGGGCCTGCCCGAGGGGCGCGTGTGCGAGGTCCGGTGACGCGGGGCTACCCTTCCGGCGCGGCCGCGGTCATGGCGCGCTCGATCCGGGCCCAGGTGTCCTTGAGCGTGACGGTGCGGTTGAAGACGGGGCGGCCAGGAGCCGAATCCTTGGTATCCACGCAGAAGTAGCCGAGCCGCTCGAACTGCCAGCGGCTGCCCGGGGCGGCCCCGGCGAGGGAGGGCTCGACCCGGCAGCCGGTCAGCACCGTCAGGGACTCCGGGTTCAGGGAGTCGAGCCACGACGCCCCTTCCGGGACGTCCGTCGGGTCGGCGCGGTTGAAAAGGCGGTCGTACAGGCGCACCTCGGCCTCGACCGCGTGGGCCGCCGAGACCCAGTGCAGGGTCCCCTTCACGCGCCGCCCGTCCGGGGAGTGGCCCCCGCGCGAGGCCTCGTCCCACTGGCACCGGACCTCCACGACCTCGCCCGTGGCCGGGTCGTGCGTCACGCCCGTGCAGCGCATCAGGCAGGCGTACCGCAGGCGGACCTCGCGGCCCGGGGCCAGGCGGTGCCACTTCGGGGGCGGGTCCTCGCGGAAGTCGTCGCGCTCGATGTACAGGACCCGCGAGAAGGGGACCTTGCGGGACCCCCACGACGGGTCCTCCGGGTGGAACGGGGCGTCCATCTCCTCGACCTGCCCCTCGGGATAGTTCTCGATCACGACGCGCAGGGGGCGCAGGACCGCCATCACGCGGGGCGCGGTCGCGTTCAGGTGCTCGCGGATCGCGTGCTCCAGGAGCCCGACGTCCACGATGCTGTCGTTCTTCGCCACCCCGATGCGGTCGCAGAAGGCGCGGATGGCCTCCGGGGGCACCCCGCGCCGGCGCAGGCCCGCCAGGGTCGGCATCCGGGGGTCGTCCCACCCGCTCACGACCCCCTCCTGGACGAGTTCCGCCAGCCGCCGCTTGCTCAACACCGTGTACGTCAGGTTCAGCCGGGCGAACTCGATCTGGCGCGGGTGATGGACCCCGAGCCGGTCCAGGAACCAGTCGTACAGGGGGCGGTGGTTCTCGAACTCCAGGGTACACAGGGAGTGGGTGATCCCCTCGATGGAGTCGCACTGGCCGTGGGCCCAGTCGTAGGTCGGGTACACGCACCAGCGGTCCCCGGTGCGGTGGTGCGTCGCGTGCCGGATGCGGACCATCACGGGGTCGCGCAGGTTCATGTTCTGCGACTCGAGGTCCATCTTGGCCCGCAGCACGTGGGCCCCGTCCGGGAACTCCCCCGCGCGCATCCGGCGGAACAGATCGAGGTTTTCGGCCACCGAGCGGTTCCGGTAGGGGCTCTCGCGCCCCTTGCGGTAGTAGTTGCCGCGGTACTCGCGGATCTCGTCCTCGCTCAGGCTATCCACGTAGGCATGGCCGTCGCGGATCAGTTGCTCGGCCCACTCGTACAACTGGTCGAAATAATCGGATGCGTAGTATTCTCGGTCGCCCCAATCGAAGCCCAGCCACCGGATGTCTTCCTTGATGGACTCGACGTACTCGACGTCCTCCGCGCCCGGGTTCGTGTCATCGAAGCGCAGGTTGCAGGTCCCGCCGTACTTCTGGGCCATCCCGAAGTCCAGGCAGATCGCCTTGGCGTGCCCGATGTGCAGGTAGCCGTTGGGCTCGGGCGGGAACCTCGTCGCGACGCGTCCCCCGAATCGCCCGGTGCGCAGGTCCTCCTCGATGGCCTCCTCGATGAAATGGGCGGGGCGGGCCTCCGTTTCCTGTCCGTTCTCCCGTGCAGGTTTGTCCATGACGTTCCCCGACTCGAAAACCGGCGGCGATGATAGCAGAAACGAGGGGAGGCGGC
>DYKK01000194.1:0-1481 GCA_020722625.1 Anaeromyxobacter dehalogenans | reverse complement strand
ATGGGGAGCGAGAAGGTGTACGATAGACGAATGTCAGGGAACAGATGGTGTGTGTTGTCCTTGTAGGCGTAGCGGAACGCGAAGGACGTGAATCCCCCGCCGAACTCGCCGCCGAACGTGAACAGCGTGCCGGAGCAGTTCTTCACGCACTTCACGACGCGGAACAGGCGCCCGGCGGCCAGATCAGCCCGGGCCGTGGACGGCCCGCGAGCAGGGACAACGCGAGCACGGCACCCAGGAACGCCGGTCGGAAACGAGGCATGTCCATCCTCCCTCGAGAAGTTGCCCCACCATAGCGGAAACCCGGGCCGCGGTCAATGACGCGACCGACCCCGAATCCGCCGTCAAGTTCCGCAAATCCTTGAATCAGCATGAAATTTGCTTCGTTTCATTGCACCAGCCTGGGGCCGCGACAAGTGTTTCGTCGTGCTGCCGAGTTCGTGACGGCAGATCCGGGGAGGACAGGTTCAGTCGTCAGGTTCCGTGACAGGGACAGTGCCAGGGACAGTGACAGTGCCGGGGTCATGTTGGTCGCGGGAAACGGGGGCATGACGACCCTGCCACGTGCACTGAGACGCCGGATTCCGGACCCCGGCCCGCGTCGTGCCCCGCCCCCCGTCAGGCGAGCCCCGGCGGGAGGGCGTCCGCCAGGTACCACGACACCCCCTCGCCGGCGATGTCCGCGTGGGCCCGGCCGTCAAACGTGAGCCACAGGGCCCCGAGTTCCCGGGCCAGCGCGGCGTACCACGCGTCGTACCCGGTGAGGCCGCGCGAGGCGAATTCCGCAGCCCGCAGACCGAGGGACTCGGTCATCGGATGCCGCAGGACCCCACTGTTGGAGGATGGGGACGAGCCCCTCCTCGAACGCCCGGCCGGGCCGGGGATGAAGCCGGCAGAGGACCGCGAATACCTCGAAGGCGAACAACTCGGGGACCGCGAACCTCCCGGGTTGTTCGAGGACGCGTTCGAGCACCCGTTGGGCGTGGGGATGCCTTTCCTCGGTCAGGAACCACCGGATGGCGACCGACGCGTCAATCACGTACGTCATCGGTAGCCCCGCAACCCCCGCAGGACCTCGACGCTGTCGGCGTCCCCCACCCGTCCCGCCCGGACCTGGTCCATCCGCGCGAGCATGCGCCGGCGGGCCTCCTCGGCCTGCCGGTCGAGGAACCTCGCCTCGAAATCCTGGGGAGTGATGAGCACGGCCCGGACCCTTCGGCCCTTGCTGACGAGGATCGGCTCCCCGTCCCGTTCGAGTTCGTCGAGGACCTCCCCGAGCCGGTTGCGGACCTTGAGGGCGTTGACCTTCTTCATGACCTCCGCCTTCGCGAGGCTTCGACCAAACGTAAGGTATCCACGTGTAGATATCAAGGAGGGAGCAATCTCACGATCCGCCATCCCGATCTCGGCAGCACGACGGAACACGTTGATATGTCTTGGTTTCGTGCCAGCCGCGACTGGGGCCCCGGCTTCCCGCGCAG
>DYKK01000193.1 GCA_020722625.1 Anaeromyxobacter dehalogenans | reverse complement strand
CTGACACTGTCACTGACCCTGTTCCTGTCCACTGACCCTGTCCACTGACCCTGTCCACTGAACCTGTTTTCGGTCTCGGAGGATCAAGTCCGCTCAGGCCTCGGCCCTGATCCACGACTCCACGAGGAACAAGCCGAGGAGGATCCCCACGAGGTACGTGGCCAGCGGCACCTTGCGGACCGGGTGTTCGGACCCGGGGGACGGCGGGCCGGCCCCGCCCGGCTCCCTCGCCCGGCGCTCCCGCGCGACGGGGGACGTGTCGGGGCTCCCGAACGTCCCCTCCGACGGGTCCACGTTGACCACGAACACGTCACGGACGCGGGTCTCGCCGCCCTCGACCGCCTCGACACGATACACGCCCGGCGTGTCCGTGGACCGGAATTCGCCGCTGCGGTCGAACCGGACCTCCCGGCCCGCCGGGGGCACGACGGTCAGCGGGAAGCCGCTCACCTCCACGAACCGGGACTCCCCGACCGCGAGCGACGCCCTGGACTGCGACCCGGAGGCACTGGACAGGTGGGCGAACAGGGCGCGGAAGAACGGGGCAGCGCCGGGCCGCAACGGGAGGTCCGTCCAGTCGCGGTCCGCGGACGACAGCCACACGAGGACGACCCCCCGCCCGACGGGCCGCTCCACGAGGAGAGGAAGACCCGACGCAAGCGCCGCCAGCGTCCGCGTCCCGGCCGGCCAGCCCGGCTCCAGGACCACGACCTGGCGGACCCGCGCGGTCAGGAGGGTCCCCGTGTGCGGACCCGGACCGGGGCACAGCGGGTGATCCGGGTCCACCCACCGGATCGGGACGCCCTCCCCGAGGTCCACGACGTCCCGGGTCGGCCCGGGGAGCAGGCCCCCGAACGAGGCCGCCCATGCCTCTCCCTCGGCGTTCTCGCCGGCCGTGATCAGGAGTCCGCCCCCGGTCTCGACGAACTTCCCCAGGGCCTCCAGGGGGCCGGCCGCGAGCCGGGGCACGTTCAGAAGCCCGACCACCGCGGCCGTCGAGAGGTGGAGGGCGGACAACTGGTCCGGGACGACGGTCTGCACCGAGAAGCCGGGATGGTCGCCCGCGCGCAACCGGAGGGCGCTTTCGAGGAAAAACGGCTCATCGAGGTCCCGCCGCCGCCGCGGCGCGCCGTTGACCAGGAGGATGGCGTTCCTGTCCCGGGCCTCGAGCGCGAAGAAACGTAAGTTGTCGTCGTGGAGGTCGTCCGGGGAGAGACGGACCTCGCCCGAGCGGACCCCGGGGTCCGCGAGCAGGAGGAACTCCTGGTCGCACGTCGCCCCCGGGGCGCACGGGACCTTGCGGGCCGCGCTGTGAAGGCCCACGCGGACCGTGACGAGCGGATCCACGGGTTCCGGACCATTGTTGCGGATCGAGACCTGGACCCGCACATGTCCCGGGGACACGTCCGGGGCGGGAGCGGCGGTGGCGGCCACGACGGTCGCGTTTCGCACCGGCCCCGGGGGGGCCACGACGACCGGCACCCCCTCGACACCGGCCAGGTTCTCGAACGGCCCCGGCGATGCCGGACCGGCGAAATCCGAGACGACCACGATGCGACGGTCGCGATGAGGGCTCGCGCGCACGGCCTCGGCGGCCAGGCGCACGGCCTCCGCGAGGTCCGTGGACCGCTGGGATGCCCCGAGGCGGGACACGAAGCGCGCCGCGGACCGCCCGTCCCACCCCGGACCTCCCGAGGGGTGGATCGAGGCCGGTCGTCCGGCCAGGGCCACGAAGACCTCCGACTCGGGCGGGACCTCCTCGAGGATCTTCACGGCCCGGTCCCGCGCTCGTTCCCACGAGGTCGTTCCCCCCCACGCCACCCGCATCGAAAGCGAATCGTCCAGGACCAGACCCAGGGAGATCGGGTGTTCGGCGGCCAGCCCCGGCTCGGCCGGGCGGACCACGAACGGCCGTGCAAATGCGACCACCGTGAGCGCCACGAGGAGCATCCGGACCGCGAGCAGGGCGCGTTGGGCCCAGCGGAGGCGGACGGCCGCGACCCCCTCGGACAGGACCAGGGCCATGACCGAGTCGAGGGGGACGACCCGGGCCCGCCGCCTCAACAGGAAGTGGATGACCAGGGGGATCGCGGCCCCGGCCAGCCCGAACAGCACTTCCGGGGTTTCGAAACCCATGGCCGACCGCCGCCGTTCAACCCGCCCGCCCCCCGCCCGCCTCCCCGGAGACCAGGCGCACCGCCTCCGCCACGTGCCGGTGAGGCGGTTGCGTCAGGGTGACGGGGACATGGAACGCCCCGGCCTCGTGGCACCCGGCATGGACCCGCGCGAGGAACCTGTCGAGGGCCGCCACGTAGTGGCGCTTGAGGCCGGAAGCGTCGAGGAGGGCCTCCTCGCCGGTCTCCTCGCACCGGAACACGATCGGGCCATGAAACGGGAAGGCGCGCTCCTCGGGAGAGAGCACGTGGAACACGAGGACGCAGTGGCCTCGCGCGACCAGGGCCCTCACCAGCGCGAGGACCGGGTCGATCCGCGTGAGGAGGTCGCTCGCGACCACGACGAGGCCCCGGCGCGGGCCCTGGACCGACAGCGCCTTCAGGGCGGACTCCAGGACCGTCCGGCCCGAGGGGGTGGTCTCGGCGAGGGACGCGAGGACCTCGGGAAGACAGGAGGGGGTTCCCCGCGCGGGGCAGAACCTCGGACGCGTCTCGTGGGCCACGGTGAGGCTCACCTCGTCGGATTGCCGCAGGAGCACGTACGCCAACCCCGCGAGGATCGCCGCGGAATGCGCGTACTTGGACCCCGGCGAAGGGTACGCCATCGATCCGGAGGCGTCGAGCACGAGGTGCGCGGTGAGGTTCGTCTCGTCCAGGAAGCGCCGCACATAGAGCCGGTCCGTGCGGGCGAAGACCCGCCAGTCCACGGACCTCCGGTCGTCGCCGAAGGCGTAGGCCTTCAGTTCCGAGAACTCGAGGCTCTGGCCGAGGTGCGTGGACCGGTGCAACCCTCCCACGCGACCCTCGGCCCGGATGGCCGGGCGGATGCGCAGGCCCGCGAGGGCCGCACGGGCGTCTTCGGGCAAGAGTTCGAGACTCACTTCAGGATCGCGTCCCACCCGCGCCCCCTTCTCGTCACCCACGCGCTCGCTTCCAATCTCCAGGGACGCAGCCGGCCCGTGGCGGACACAGGCCCATCAGGCCGCTCGCTCGACGAGCCGTTGCAGCAGGGCCACCCCGTTCACCCGCTCCGCCTCGGCGTGGAAGTTGAGGACCACGCGGTGGGCCAGCACCGGCAGGGCCAGGGTCTTCACGTCCTCCGGGCGCGCCGTGTACTCGCCGTGGAGCAGGGCGTACGCCTTGGCCGCGAGCACCAGGTGCTGGGCCGCCCGCGGCCCCGCCCCCCACGCGACGTAGTCCCGGACCTCGGGCGGCGACGACGGGTCGGCGGGGCGCGTCCGCCGGACGAGGGTCACCGCGAGCCGGATCACGTGGTCCGCGGCCGGGACGCGCAGGACCAGGTCCTGGATGTCCCGGATCTGCCCGGGCGAGAGGACCTTGCGCACCGGCTCCCTCGGGGGACCGCTCGTGGTGCGGACCACCGCGACCTCGTCCTCGAGTTCGGGATATTCCATGCGGGCGGACAGCATGAACCGGTCCAGTTGCGCCTCGGGCAGCGGGTACGTCCCCTCCTGCTCGATCGGGTTCTGCGTCGCGAAGACGTGGAACGGGCGCTCCAGCGGATGGGTCTCGCCCGCCACGGTGACCTTCTGTTCCTGCATGGCCTCGAGCAGGGCCGCCTGGGTCTTGGGAGGGGTCCGGTTGATCTCGTCCGCGAGCAGAATGTGGGTGAAAACCGGCCCGGGGACGAAGCGGAACCCGCGGTGTCCGGTGGCGCGGTCCTCCTCGATCACCTCGGTCCCGGTCACGTCGGACGGCATCAGGTCGGGCGTGAACTGGATGCGCGAGAACCGCAGGTCCAGGCCCTGAGCCAGGGTCGAGACGAGGGTCGTCTTCGCGAGCCCCGGCACGCCGATGATCAGGGCGTGTCCCCCGGCGAAGAGGGCGGCCAGCAACTGGTCCACGACCTCGGTCTGTCCCACGACCCGGCGAGAGACCTCGGCGAGGATCAGGTCTCGGGCCTCGCGGGTGCGGGCGACCGCCTCGACCTCCGCCGCGACCTCCTCACGCGTGGTCGCCATCCGTCACCTCCAGAACCGGGCGAGCCGCCGCTCCCTCTCGGCGAGCGAGGGGTGGCCGAGCGCGTCCCACACCCGCGCAAGCCCTTCGTGCACGGCCGGATCATAGGGATTTGTCCGCACGAAGGAAAGCAGCGAAGGCAGGGCCTCCCTGGGACGGTCGAGCAGGACGAGGGCGCGGCCGCGCTCCCGGTCCAGCGGGGGGAACCAGTCGCCGGCGAGCCCGGACCGGTCCAGTTCGGCGAGGGCCTCGGCGGGGCGACCGGAGTCCACCAGGGCCGCGGCCAGGCGCGACGTGACCAGGGGGTGGGCCGTGGGCAGGGCGTCCCGTGCCTCCCGGTATCGGGCCGCCGCGGCCTCCATCCGCCCCTCGGACCGCAGCAGGTCGCCGAGCCGGACCCGGTCCGCCACGCGGTCCGGAAGCCCGGCCCGGATCGAGTCGTCGGGCTCCCTCCAGAGGACCAAGGGGTCTGCGATGCCGCGTTGGACCGCCGGGATCCCCGCCGTGGTCAGGTCGCGTGCCCAGGCGTCCGCGAGGGCCTTCAAGGGCTGTCCGACGACCTCGGTCAGCGGGTCTCCCGGACCCGGACGCGACAGCCGAACGGCCAGCCGGGGCAGCACCTCCGGACCGTGGTTCCGGACGAGGAACCCCGCGAACGAGGACAACTCGGCATACGCGAGGGCCACGTCCTCGGCCCGGCCCAGCGAGGTCAGCGGGGAGGTCAGCGTGTGGATCGGCAGGAGGCGGCCCTCGGCGAGGGCCCGGGCCAGCAGGGCCTTGAGCCCGGAGGACAGGGTCCCGGGGGCCTCGCCCCGCCAGGCGGTCTCGAGGTACTTCGCGGTCGCCTCCTGGAACCAGACCGGCAGGTCCTCCCCGGCCCGCACGATCAAGAAGAAGTGCACCATCTCGTGGGCCACGGCGTCGGCGTACGGGTACCCATGCGGAAACTCGGCCGGAGACACGAGCATCACCTTGCGATGCCGGCAGACCGCCACGGTCCCGGACGCCCGGAGCGCTTCCTCCTCGAAGCCGGCCAGGGCCGCGAGCGCGTCGAGCCCAGGCGCGACCTCGATCCGGATCGGCTGGGCAGGGGGCGGCCCGAACCGCGCGGAGAGGTCCTCGTACGCGGCCTCCGCGGCCTCGAGGAGGTACGGGACGACCATCTCGTCCGGTCCGGGCGCGAAGGACACGAGGAAGCGCCCGCCGGGCGACGAGGCCTGCACGAACCCGCGGACCCGGCTCCGGGTCTCGCGGACCAGACGGAGGAGGGCCGCGGCCCGCCCGCGCGGGGAGGGGATGCGCGCCAGCACCTCCTCGGCCTTCGGGTAGTCCCCCTCGAGGAAGAACAGCAGGCCCCACCGGTGCAGGGCCGCGGCGTCCGCGGTCTCGACCGGGGGCAGGGACCTGCGCGCGGCCGCGGTGTCCCACCGGGCGAGGGCGTCGTCCACGGGGTCCGCGGGCGCCGGGACGCCGGCCGCCGAGACCGCGATGCCGACCAGGAAAGCGCCTGTGGTCGTCGTGTTCACCGCCCGTGACTGTGCGCGATCTTCGCGAGAATGGCAACCGATCCAGGCCTCCCGGTCGGGACGGTTGTGCTATAATCAATTGGAACATCCACGGACGCGGAGGTGTCCCATGGCATCCTCGAAGCGAACGGGCCGCCGCAAGGGGCGAGGGCGAACGGAGGAGGGGCGGGACCTCGAGGCCTCGCTGCTCGACCGGTACACCCGGTTCGGGGTCGCCGCGCTGTCCGACCCGGTCCCGAGGAGGCTCGACCCCACGCTGCGCCAGGAGATGGAGACGCTGGTGGGGGCCGACCTGTCCGAGGTCCGGGTCCACACGGGGGAGCGGGCGCAGAAGATGGCCGAGGGTCTGGGCGCGCGGGCCTTCGCCGCAGGGACGTCGGACGTCTTCTTCGCCCAGGGGGAGTTCGCGCCCCAGACCCCGGCCGGCAAGGCCCTGCTGGCCCACGAGGTCGCGCACGTGGCCGAGGGTCGGACCGGCCTCTCGCGCCGGCCGCGAAAGGCGCAGGTCGAGGACCTGGAGCTCCGGGCCCGCAAGGTCGAGGAGATGGTCCTCGCGCGCGAGGAGCGACCGGAACCCGTGCGCCCCGACGAGATGCTCGAGCCGGAGGACGTGGAACTCCCTCCGCTGACCGAACCCGAGTCCGCGGGGAGGCCGGTGCGCACCACGATTGACAAGGCCCGTCTGGAGGACAAGGTCCTCGAGGTCCTGGAGCGCGAGGCCCGCCGCGACCGCGAACGCGCCGATCTGGTAGGCGGAGACAGGAATGCCGGCGAT
>DYKK01000192.1 GCA_020722625.1 Anaeromyxobacter dehalogenans | reverse complement strand
CTGAACCTGTCCACTGAACCTGCCCCCGGGCTCCGGGATCGCGGTGGACGCGCCCCCGCCGCGACGCCCCGCCCATCGCATCCAACGTGGCCCTGGGATGATCCCGACGATCCGACGGCCCCGGGGCAACCTTGACGGCTCGGGGACGGCGGACTACCTTTCCTCCATGAAAACGGCCCGTACGACCTCCGGGGTCTCCTCCGGCGCCGACGCCCGCGAGCGAAACCTGCGCTACCTGGACGCGATCTGCCGCTGGGCCGAGGCCCTGGTGGACCTGCGGACCGCGGAGGCGTTCGGGGCCGACCTCGACGAGACCCACCGGCAGTCCCTGCGCGACCTCGTGGCCGCCGCGGAACGGGAGGCCGCCGGCCTCGCGGCCGAGGCCGTGGCCGCCGGCTCTCCCCTCCCCTTCCCTGCCCTGGCCGAGCGCCTGGGGCTGACCGAGGACGAGGTCGCAATCCTGCGCCTGACGCTCGTTCCCGTGCTGGATGCCTCCTTCCGCAAGCGGATCGCGCGCTTCAAGGACAACGTCCTGCTCGACTACGTGGACGTGGACTTCCTGCTGGGGGTCCTGCACGAGAACCGCCTGGACCGCCTGCGCGCAAGGGACCTGTTCTCGCCGGAGGGGCGGCTGGCCCGGGAACACCTCCTGACCCTGTCGCTGCCCCGGGACGCCACGTCGGACACCCTGCTCGCCCACGAGGTCCGCATCCCGGACGGCGTCGTGCACCTGGTCCTGGGCCTGGCTCAAGTCGACAAGGCCCTCGCCTCCCTGTGCACCCTGACGCGTCCGGACGTGGGCCCCGAGTCCCTGGTGATGGACGAGCACGTCCGGGACGAGGTCCTCGCCCTCCTGAAGGGGTCGCTGGGGCACGCCTCCGGCCGGGGCCTCGTGATCGGGCTGTTCGGGCCGCCGGGGACCGGGAAGTCGCTGTTGGCGTCGGTCGCCGCGTCTGTGAGCGGTCGGCCGCTCCTGACCGTGGACTCGGCGCGGCTCGCGGTGGACGAGGGGACCTTCCGCGAGACCCTGGACGCCCTGTTCAGCGACGCGCGCATGAGGGGGGCCGTGGTGGCGCTGGACCACTGCGAGGCCCTGTTCTCGCAGAAGAACCCGCGCATCCCGAGCGTGTATTCCTGGTTCGAGCGGCACCCGGGGGTCGTGTTCCTGCTGACCAACGACCCGAGGCAACTGGACCCCTCGCTCGAGCGGTACATCGCGTACCAGGTGGACTTCGAGGCGCCCGACGTGGGCCAGCGCGAGCGGCTGTGGGACCTGCACGCGCGGCGGGCCGGGCTCTCGCTCGCGGGCGACGCGGACCTCCCCGGGCTCGCCCTGAACTTCGAGTTCACCGGCGGGCAGATCGCGAACGCGGTGGCCGTGGCGCGCGACCTCGCCGGGTCACGGGGGGACGAGGTGGTGGCGCAGGCCGACCTCACGGCCGGTGCGTGGGCCCAGGTCCGCGCGGACATGGAGGAGTACTCGAAGAAGCGCAAGGTCCGCCTGACGCTCGAAGACCTGATCCTCCCGGAGGACGAGAAGAAACTCGTCGCGGAGGTCCTGGACGCGGCCCGCCACCGCACGTTCATCATGACGAGGTGGGGGTTCGGCAGGCGCCTGAGCACGGGCCGGGGCCTGTGCTGCCTGTTCGTCGGGGAGCCCGGGACGGGCAAGACGCTCGCCGCCGAGATCCTGGCGGAGGCGTTGGGTCAGAACCTCTACCAGATCAGCATCCCGCGCGTCATGAGCAAGTACATCGGCGAGACCGAGAAGAACATCGAGCGCATCTTCTCGACCGCGCGGGCGAACAACTCCATCCTGCTGTTCGACGAGGCCGACGCGCTGTTCACCACGCGCGTCAAGGTCGAGACCTCGGTGGACCGCTTCTCGAACATGGAGATCAACCTCCTGTTGCAGGAGATCGAGCGCTTCGACGGCATCGTGATCCTGACGACGAACCTCGAGAAAAACCTGGACAAGGCCTTCGAGCGCCGCATCCAGTTCAAGATCCGCTTCCCCTTCCCGGACCCGACACACCGCGCCCGGATCTGGCAGGCCCTGATCCCGCGGGAGTGCCCGGTGGACCCGGACATTGACTGGGAGCGGGTGGGGCGCAGTTTCGACTTGTCGGGCGGGCACATCAAGAACGCGATCGTGCGGGCCGCGTACAAGGCCGCGCGGGACGAGAGGCGCATCACCCTGGAGCACATCGTGGCGGCCGCGGAGGCCGAGTGCCGCGCCGCGGGACGGCTGTTCCGCGGCCTGAAAGCGGAGGATGAATGATCGGGACGAGACCGGACGCCGGGGACGGGCGCGGCATCGCCACCCCGGAGGACTTCGTGCGGGCCATCCCCAAGACGGACCTGCACGTGCACCTGGACGGGTCGCTGCGGCTCGGGACTCTCATCGAGCTGGCGCGGGAACGGGGGGTCGCGCTGCCGTCCGAGACCGAGTCGGGGCTACGCGAGCAGGTGTTCAAGGACCGCTACGCGAGTCTCGACGAGTACCTGCGCGGGTTTGCATACACGACCGCGGTCATGCAGGACCCCGAGGCCCTGGAGCGCATCGCCTGCGAACTCGCGGAGGACAACTACGAGGAGGGGGTTCGCTACTTCGAGGTGCGCTTCGCCCCGCAACTGCACGCGCACGAGCGCATGCACATGGAGGACGTGCTCAAGGCCGTGGACCGGGGGCTGGACCGGGCCACCCGGAAGGCCAACCGCAAGTCTGCGGTTCGCGAGGGCCGCGAACCGGAATACTCGTACGCGATCACGGTCTGCGCCCTGCGGTATTTCGACGCGAGGATGTCCCCATACTACCGCGAGTTCATGCGGGTCCACCCCTACACGCGGCGCGACCGGGTCTATGGGCTCGCGTCGCTGGAACTCGCGCAGGGGGCGGTCGCGATCCGCGACCGGTGGGGCATCCCGATCACGGGCTTCGACCTGGCGGGGCGCGAGCGCGGCTACCCGGCCG
This sequence comes from Anaeromyxobacter dehalogenans, assembly GCA_020722625.1. Classification (GTDB taxonomy): domain Bacteria; phylum Myxococcota_A; class UBA9042; order DTJE01; family DTJE01; genus DYKK01. The sequence goes on along the minus strand of DYKK01000192.1, from coordinate 3,482 downwards.
AGGACCACTGGGACGCCTACGACTACGCGCACCGGAACTTCCTGAAGAAGACCGTCCACGCGGGCGAGGCGTACGGCCCGGAGTCCATCTTCCAGGCGATCACGGACCTGCACGCGGACCGCATCGGGCACGGGTACTACCTGCTGAACACGCGCATGATCAAGAACCCGGCCATCCGAGACAAGGCCGAGTACGTGCGGGCCCTGGCCGAGTACATCGCGGACCGCCGCATCACGATCGAGGTCTGCCTGACCAGCAACCTCCAGACCAATCCGCGCCTGAAGGACGTGGGCGCTCACGCCTTCAAGGGGATGCGGGCCATGCGCCTTTCGACGACCCTGTGCACGGACAACCGGTTGATCTCCAACACGTCGGTTTCACGCGAGGTGCTGCTCGCGATCCGGCACTTCGGCCTGACGTCGCGCGAGTTCAAGAACATCATCATTTACGGGTTCAAGCGCAGTTTCTATCCGGGGTCTTACACGAAGAAGCGCGACTACGTCCGCAAGGTCATTGACTTCTACGAGGAGATCGAGCAGTCCTGGACGCCTCCCCCTGGGTTCTGGCCGGACCGGGAGCGGCCGGGGGTGTGACGCGATGCCCGCGTTCCGACTCCACAGCGACTACGAGCCCGCCGGGGACCAGGGACCGGCGATCGAGGCCCTGGCGGCCGGCGTGCGCGAGGGGCGGCGCGACCAGGTCCTGCTCGGGGTGACCGGGTCGGGGAAGACCTTTGCGGTCGCCAACGTGGTCGCGGCCCTGGGGCGGCCCACGCTCGTCATCGCCCCCAACAAGACCCTGGCCGCACAACTGTTCGGCGAGTTCAGGCAGTTCTTCCCCGAGAACGCGGTCGAGTATTTCGTTTCGTACTACGATTATTATCAGCCTGAAGCCTACGTGCCCGCGTCCGACACGTACATCGAGAAGGACTCCCGCATCAACGAGGAGATTGACCGGATGCGCCACTCGGCCACCCGCTCGCTGTTCGAGCGGGACGACGTGCTGATCGTGGCGAGCGTGTCGTGCATCTATGGCCTGGGGTCCGCGGAGGCGTACTTCGGGATGATCGAGTTCCTGGAGGTCGGGCGCGAGTGCGACCGGGACCGCCTGCTGCGCCGGCTGGTCGAGTTGCAATACACGCGGAACGACGTCGCCTTCGAGCGCGGGACCTTCCGGGTGCGCGGGGACGTGGTCGAGGTCTTCCCGCCCTACGAAGAGGCCCGGGCCCTGCGGATCGAGTTGTTCGGGGACGAGGTGGAGGCGATCCGGGAGTTCGACCCCCTCTCGGGGCGCACCGAGCGCGCGCTGTCGAAGACCGCGATTTACCCCAACACGCACTACGTCACGACCCCGGAGCGCATGAAGGCCGCGATCCTGTCCATCCAGGAAGAGATGGAAGAGCGGCTGCGCGCCCTGCACGAGGCGGGGCGGGTGTTGGAGGCCGCCCGGCTGGAACAGCGCACGCTCGCGGACCTCGAGGCCCTGGAGCAGTTCGGCTCGTGCCCCGGGATCGAGAACTACTCGCGCCACCTCACGGGCCGGGCGCCCGGCGAGCCCCCGCCCTGTCTGCTCGACTACTTCCCGCAGGGCTTCCTGTGTGTCCTGGACGAGAGCCACCTGACCGTGCCGCAGTTGATCGGGATGTACCGGGGGGACCGATCGCGCAAGGAGACCCTGGTCGAGTACGGGTTCCGCCTGCCCTCCGCCCTGGACAACCGCCCGCTGACCTTCGAGGAGTTCAATGCCCGGCGAGGGCCGACGATCTACGTGTCCGCGACGCCGGGGGACTACGAGATGGGCCTGTGCGGCGGGCGGGCGGCCGGGGGTGGGTGGGCGGGCCCCATGGAATTCCGGGATGCTGAAACGGGCGATGGTCGCGACCGCGAGGCCCCTTCCGGGATACGGCCCCCTGGACGTGGGAGGCGGACTGGTGGACGTGTCCGCGGCGTACCGGCGGCTGGTCGAGATGGCCCGTGACCCGGCCGCGCAGTGGGTCGTCGGGTACGAGGTCCGCGCCGTGTCCCCGACGGGGCCCCGGCCCGGGGGCAGCGGGGTCTTCATCCGCGCGGGCGGATGGGTCCCGGACGAGGCGCACCCGCTGGCGGTCCGGGTGAAGGCCCGGTTCGCGGCCGACACGCCCGGGGAGGTCAAGGCGGGCTGGTACCGCGCGTTCCGGCTGGCGAGCGACGCCGGCTTCGTGAAGGTGTCCAGGGCGAACCTCTACCTGAAGGGGGAGGCCGAGGCGACCCTCGACCTCTTCGTGGACCCGAGGGCCGTGTCCGCGCCCGGCGTCCACACGGCCCTGGTGCGGGCGCGCTCGGACCTGGACGAGGTCCGCATCCCCGTCACGGTCGTGACCCCCCATCGTCCGGCGGTCCGGGACGGGGTCCCGACCGTGCGCCTGGCGCCGTCCCTGAGGCCGGGGGAGGTCGTGCGCATCCCGTTCCGCGCTCCGGCCGGCGCCGAGACGCTGCAAGCCACGATCGAGCCCGCGAGGGACCGGCGCGCGGCCCTGTATGTCTTCCTCTTCGATGGACAGGGACACCGCGTCCCGGTCCCGCAGCCGGTCGTCTCGGCGGAGAACGGCCGGAGGACGGAGTTCTCGCTGTCCCGTGGGGACGGCCTCGGACCCGACACCTACGAGATGGTCCTGTACGCGGTGCCCACCTCGCGGTACGACAGCGCGGTGGACGTGACGCTCCGCTTCCATTCCCTGCGCGCCGAGGCGGTGCGCGCGCTGCGGATCGAGCCTGGGAAGACCGCGATCGCGGTCACCGAGGCGGTCCAGGCCGGGGACACCCCGTTCATCGGCACGGCCCGCGGCGCCGTCACCGGGTACCGGAGGGTCGTGCGCAAGCCCGTGGGCGGGGATGCGCTGACCGAGGGGTTTCACCTGTCGCCGGGGATCCGGGCCCTGGAGTTCGAACTGACGATGTCCGCCGAGGACTACGCCCGGTTCACCGACATCGCGGTCGCGATCGTGAACGAGCAGGGGCGGACCCTGGTCCGGTCCGGCTTCGGGGCGCGGAGCGTGCGCCTGCGCCTCGACAATCCCGATCCGGACCGGGCCGAGGTCGCGGTCCGGCTGGAGGTCCGCGGGGGCCGGGCCTTCGCGGGCGGGCCGTCGTTCGACCTGGAGATCAAGACCACGTATCTGTGGCGCCAGCCGGTGCCGTTGCGGGGGACCCTGGACGGCCAGGAGCGGGTGACCCTGTTCCCCGGGGTCCCGGCGCGCCTGGAGTTCCGGGCCGGGGCGAACCTGCCCGCGATCCCGGCGGACGCGGTCTGGCACGGGTCCATCGAGTTCGTCGCGGATCGGGACCGGCAGGTGTGGCTGCGTGTCCCGGTCGAGGCGTCTCCACCCACGATCCGCGGCGGCGACCTCGGCAGCACGACGGAACACGGCGATTTGTCGCGGTCTCGTGCGAGCCGCGACTTGGAAGTCGCGGCCCCAGGGTGGTGAAATGAAACGAAGTAGATTT
>DYKK01000191.1 GCA_020722625.1 Anaeromyxobacter dehalogenans | reverse complement strand
GGCCCCAGCATCGTTGGGGTTGGTCGTCCCGCGACGGGCCGTTCACCCCTGGCGGCCCTGGAGGCGCGATTTGCAATCGCGCCGGCTGCGCGGCCTCCGAGCCGCGCCCCTCATGGCGCCCGCCGCGACGCCGAAGAAACCACGAAGAAACTCGACGCGAACCTGGAGCCGCGGGCCCCCTGAACAAGTTCAGGAACAGGTTCAGTGGGCAGGTTCAGAGACCGTGACAGTGTCAGTGCCACGTTGGTCGTGATCGGCGGAGCCATGACGGCGAGTCCACATGCAACGCGACGCCGGACCCCGGGCCCCGGATTCCGGACTTCTAGTCGGGGAGGCCGGATTTGAACCGGCGACACCCTGCTCCCAAAGCAGGCGCGCTACCAGGCTGCGCTACTCCCCGGCGTGACAAGGCGGCTCGATGCTACCGCGAATCCGGCGTCCGCTCAATGCGTGCTTGACTTCAGGACTCGCGCTCGCCAGACTCTCGGGCGGAGGTCGGGCGCGATGACGGTCCTCGTGAACGGTCGCGAAGCCGAGATGCCGGAGGGGACCACGGTCGCGGACCTGCTGGAGAGGCTCGGGCTCGCGGGGCGGCCCGTGGCCGTGGAGCGGAACCGCGAGGTCGTGACGAAGGACCAGAGGCCCCGGACGGTGCTCGCGGAGGGCGACCGCATTGAGATTGTAACCCTGGTTGGTGGAGGATAGGATGAAGCTGGACAAACCGCTGGTTCTGGCCGGACGAGAGTTCCGGTCGCGTCTGATCATCGGGACGGGGAAATACAAGGATTTCCAGACGATGCGAGCCGCGCTCGCCGAGAGCGGCGCGGAGATGGTCACCGTGGCCATCCGCCGGGTGGACTTGACGCAGCGGGGGGACGACTCCTTCGCGGCCCACATCCCGGACGGCATGACGATCCTGCCGAACACGGCCGGGTGCTACACGGCAGAGGACGCGATCCGCACGGCCCGCCTGGCCCGGGAACTCGGGCTCGGTCCGATGGTCAAACTGGAAGTCATCGGGGATGAAAAAACTCTGTTCCCGGACGTGCCCGAGCTCATCGAGGCCGCGAAGGTCCTGGTAGCGGAAGGTTTCGTGGTCCTGCCGTACACCAACGACGACCCGGTGGCGGCGCGGCGGCTCCAGGAGATCGGCTGCGCGGCCGTGATGCCGCTCGCGGCCCCGATCGGGTCCGGACTCGGTATCCGCAACCCGCACAACCTCCGCCTCATCCTCGAACAGGCGTCGGTCCCGGTGATCGTGGACGCGGGCGTGGGGACCGCGAGCGACGCGGCCGTGGCCCTGGAGATGGGGTCCGACGGGGTCCTGATCAACACGGCGATCGCGGGCGCCGAAGACCCCGTGGCGATGGCGCGGGCCATGCGCCTGGGGATCGAGGCGGGACGGCTCGCGTATCTCGCCGGGCGGATCCCGCGCAAGTCCTACGCCGCGGCCTCGAGCCCGATGTCGGGCCTGATCGCGTGAGGGGCCGATGCCCTCGCCGGGCTGTCCGTTTCGCTTCTACCTGATCACCGACCGCCGCCTGTTCGGGCCGGGACCGGTCGAGGCCCGCCTGGAGGCCCTGTTTCGCGGGCTTCCGGCGGGCACGATGGCGATCCAGGTGCGCGAGAAGGACCTCCCCACCCGGGACCTCCTGGACCTGACGCGCCGCATCCGGGCCGTTGCGGCCCCGCGCGGGGTCCCGGTCCTGGTCAACGACCGCCTGGACGTGGCCATCGCCTCCGGCGCGGACGGGGTCCACCTGCCGGGGTCGGGGCTCCCGCCCGCCCGGGTCCGCCCCGTGTTCCCGGGGCTCATCGGGATTTCGTGCCACTCGGTCGAGGAGGTCGCGGGCCTGGACCCGTCCCAGGTGGACTTCGCCACGTTCGGCCCCGTGTTCGATACCCCGTCCAAGCGCGCCTACGGACCGCCGCTGGGGGTCGAGGCCCTGCGGCGCGCCGCCGGGGCGAGTCGCGTCCCGGTCGTCGCCATCGGGGGCATCGGGCCGGACACGGCCAGGTCGTTGCGGGGAACGGGGATCGCCGCGGTCGCCGCGATCTCGGCGGTCTGGACCGCGCCGGACCCCGCCGCGGTCGTTGCTTCTATTCTGGAGGCTGCATTCGAGCGGGGAGGTGGGCCGGGTCCCCTGGGAGGAACTCGACGCGGTCCCGGCCCTCGGCCTTGGCCTTGACGAGGGCCCGACGGGCCGTCTCGATGAGGGCATCCACTCCGGCCTCGTCTCGAGGAGCCCCCCGCGCCACCCCAAGGCTCGCCGTGATCCGGACCTCGCGCCCGGCGACCGCGAAGACCGTGGCCGCGACGGTCTTGCGCAGTTTCTCGGCGAGGGCCATGGATCCGTACGCGTTCGGGTCCACGGTCAGGACAAGGAAATCCTCGGGGGTCCAGCGCCCGAACACGTCAATCTTGCGGAGGTTGGACCGGACCAGGTCCGCGACGGCCGCGAGCAGTTCGTCGCCCGCGTCCCGTCCCAGCGACTTGTTGACGAGCGACAGGCCGTCGAGGTCGATCAGGAGGACCGACAGGTAGGCCTGGTATCGCCGGGCCCGCTCCGCCTCGAGGGTCATCCCGGTCTTCGTCATGCGGGCTCCCTTCCTCCCCCGGGCCTCTCCGTGGTTCATGGCCGCCTCTCCCCGTGATGAAGGACAGGGTACCGCATCGGATTCGGAAAGAAAAGTGGCCCTCGCTCGTCCGTTGACCATCCTCCGCCGCCATGCTAGCAATTCCTCGTGCTCAACCCACGAGGACCTTCGGGCGTTCGGGGTGAGGATTGGACGGACGGTTGCACGGAGATTCCGAGATCGCCGCCTCGGCGCGGCGACTCCCCGATGAGGACCGGTCGCTGGTCCATCCTTCGGCCATGGTCGAGCGGCCCGGGCGGATCCTGAAGTGGCTCGGCCGGGCCTTCTTCGGGGCCGTGACCTTCGATGAGGTCCATCGGAACACGATTCGTGAGGCGGCCTCGCGAGGGACGCCGGTCTATGTCCTGAACGTCCGCAGCCTCGTGGACCTCCTGTATTTCAACCACGCCTTCGTGGTCTGGTCCCTGCCGCTGGTCTTCTTCGCGGCCGGTCTGAACCTCTTGCTCTTCCGGCCGCTCGGGGAGGTGGCCCGCTACCTGTGGGGACGCCTGGTCGGCCGCCGGAGGCGCCGCCTGTCGGATCGGGACCGAATGCGCGACGCCCTGTCGCGCGGCCGGGCGTGCCTGATCTCGCTGAAGCGCCCCCACAGCCTGATCCAGTGGGGCGACGACGACCGCCTCTCCCATCTGCGCGACCTGATCGCGGTCCAGCGCGAGGTCGGCCGCCCGGTGGTCCTGGTCCCCCTGCTGGTCGTCTGGGACAAGAAGCCGGAGTCGTACCGGCGCACCATCGCGGACGTGGTCTTCGGGGACCCTCAGGCCCCGGGGGCCCTGCGCAAGGCCGTCTCGTTCTTCCTGAACTTCCGGAGCGCCCGCGCCCAGGTCGGCCGTCCCGTGGACCTGGGCGAGTTCCTGGCCGGAAACGCGGACGCGCCCGACCTGGAGACCCTGGCCTCGCGCCTGAAGTTCACGCTGGCCCAGGAGTTCCTCCTGGAATCCAAGGCGATCCGGGGTCCGGTGCTGAAGGGCGCGCGCCACATGGTGGACGAGATCATGCGGACTCCCCCGTTCCTCGAACGGCTGCGCGAGGTCGCCGCCTCGGAGGACCTCCCCGTCGAGTCCGTGATGCAGCGCGCACGGGCCATGCTCCTGCACATGGCCGCGGACTTCCGGTTCCAGTGGCTGGAGGGGTTCGCGCTGACCGTCAGCCTGGTGTTCCAGCGCCTGTTCCGGGGCGTGGTCGTGGACACCGAGGGCCTCAACGCGATCCGCGAGGCCGCGCGCTACGCGCCCATGGTCCTGGTCCCGGCGCACCGCAGCCACATTGACTACCTGCTCCTGTCGCTGATCTTTTACACGCACGGCCTGATCCCGCCGCACATCACGGCGGGGGACAACCTGTCGTTCTGGCCGATGGGACCGATCTTCCGGCACTCGGGGGCCTTCTTCATCCGGCGCTCGGTCCGGGGCGACGTGCTGTACCAGGCGGTCCTGGCCCAGTACATCCGGAAACTCCTGAAGGAGGGCTACTGGGTCGAGTTCTTCATCGAGGGGACGCGCAGCCGGTCGGGCAAGTCCCTGTCCCCGCGCTACGGGATCCTGAAGATGATCGTGGACGCGGTTGCCTCGGGGGCCGCCCCGGACGCGAACCTGGTTCCGGCGGCCGTCACGTACGAGAAGGTGATCGAGGAGAAGTCCTACCGCGCGGAGACGGCGGGCGGCGAGAAACAGCGGGAGAGCGTGGGGGCCCTGGCCCGAAGCGCCCGCGTCCTGAAGTCGCGTTACGGCAAGGTCTATCTCCAGTTCGACCGGCCCTTCAGCCTGGTGTCGTTCCTGCGGTCCCAGGGCGTCAACGTCCCGCTGGGTGCCGGGGAGTCGGTCCCGCAGGACGTGGTGCGGCGCCTCGCGCACATCCTGGTCCACCGCATCAACCACTGTTTCCTGGTCACGCCGCACCACCTGGTGGCGTTCGCCCTTCTGACGCACCCGAAGCGCGGGATCGAATACGAGAGGCTCCTGGAGCGGGTGGGATTCCTGGTGTCGTACCTCCGGATCCGGGGGGCCCGGCTGTCGGACCTCCTCGCAGACCCGTTGCGTGACATGGGGCTGCTCGCGGCCGGGGAGGCGAGGCGGGGACTGGCCGGGGCAGGAGAGGAGGCCGCGTCCGGCGCCCAGGCCGTGGCGTTCGCGCTCAGGGGCGCGGTGGATGACGTCCTGAGCCTGTGGCACAAGGACCATGTCATCCGCATCCGGGCGTACGGGGATGGTGGGCGAGGCGGCGACAGGGCCGAGGAGCTCGTGGTGTCGGTGGACAACGAGCACCGCATCGCGCTCGATTACTACAAGAACGGGATCATCCACTGGTTCGTGCCCGAGGCCCTCCTGGCGTTCGCGGCGCTCCACGCAGGTTTCGGGGACGAGGTTCGGCCGGTGGAGGCGCTCCGCGACCGGGTCAAGTCCCTGTCGCGCGTCTTCAAGTTCGAGTTCATCTTCGGGGCCGACGAATCGTACGAGACCATCTTTTCGACGACCCTGGACGAGTACGTCCAGGACGGGATCCTGGTCCGCGGCGAGGGCGGGCTGTCGCTCGGGAAGGACGCCCGGGAGGTCCTCCGCTTCTTCGCGGGCATCATCGCCCCGTTCGTCGAGGCGTACCGGGTCGTGGGCCGGGTGGTCGTGTCGGGGGGGGCGGGGGAGTCCGACCGCGAGGTCATCCGCGCCGCGGTCCGGGCCGGGCGGAAGGCGTACTCGGTCGGGGACGTGCAGTATTCCGAGGCGGCGTCTGCGGTGATCTACCGGAACGCCCTGAGGTACCTGCGGTCGGAGGGGCGGGAAGGAGGGGCGGCGGACTTGCCCGCGGCGGCCCGTGCGATGCTGGCGGTGCTGGGGGAGGGGCGATAGGAGCCCCCGTCCCGCCCGGGCTCGGGCGCGGCGGGACTGCCTTTGAGAGCCGGCGGTTCCGCGCTCGAAAGAAGGCCGAAGCCCCGGTGTTCGGCGTCGCTTCTTCTTTGTCCCGCGGATTGCGGGGGCGAGTGCCTGGGACTCGGGGGGACGTTCCTGGACTCCAACCCGGCGGGAAAGTGCTGCGCCGACCTGAAGCCGATGCCGGACTGCGACATCGGGCCGGACGATGGATGTTCCTGTCCGAAATGTCCGTGTTACATCTGCCTGCCGTGCGGGGACGGTGTCTGCGGGCCCTTCGAGCACGTATGCAACTGCGCGGAGGACTGCCCGACCGCCGAGTAGTGCGTCTCCACGCAGAAGAGCGAGTGCCTGGGGGACCCCTACGGGTCGGACCCCGCCGGGACCCTGAAGGTCGAGGTCACCGGCCATGACATCACGTTGCACCACGAGGCCGTGGTCCTGAACTGCTGTTTCGAGACCAGCGTGTGCTTCACGCCCAGGGACGGGGCCGTCGAGGTGGTCGAACACCAGGCGGGCGGAGAACCCTGCGACTGCGAGTGCCTCTTCAACATCGTGGCCACGCTGCCCGGCATCCAGTCCGGGACCTACGAGCTGATCCTCTACAACGAGGAGCAGGGCCAGGTCCTGTTCCAGCAGACGGTGGAGGTGCCGTAGCGGCCTGGGGACCGCGCCGAATCATGGCGTTCCGGCGTTCTTCCGAGTACGACACCGGCTTCGCGGACCCGGACGGATGAAACCGACGCCTTGGCCGCGGGCGCTGCCCGCGGGTCCAGGTTCGCGTCGAGTTTCTTCGTCGTTGCTTCGTCGTCGCGGCCGGTGCCATGAGGGGCGCGGCTCGGAGGCCGCGCAGCCGGCGCGATTGCAAATCGCACCTCCAGGACCGCCAGGGGGTGAACGGCCCGTCGCGTGACGACGAACCCCAACGATGCTGGGGCCGCGAATTCCAATTCGCGGCCGACACGAAACCGCG
>DYKK01000190.1 GCA_020722625.1 Anaeromyxobacter dehalogenans | reverse complement strand
CTCGAAGATCGGTCGCGACGTGGCGCGAGCGGCGCTCGCGCGTCCAGACGCGAGCAGTGCTCGCGTCTCCAGGGGAACCACGATGCGCGCAAGTCGCGACCTTGAAAACGGGGTGCTTTGCTTGAGGCATGTTTCTTTTCGGGTATGATGGAGCGGCTCGTGCCCGGCGGGAAGGGGATGGCGGCGGACGACTTCGCGGAAGGATTGAGGGCGTTGCTGCGGCGGCTCGGCGAGGACCCGGATCGGCCCGGCCTGGCCGAGACCCCGAGGCGGGTGCTCGAGTCCCTGACCTACCTGACGCGCGGTCTGCGCGAGGATGCGGGGACCCTGACCGAGGGCGGCCTGTTCGAGGAGGAGTCGCGCGACCTCGTGCTCGTGCGCGACATCGAGTTCGTGTCCCTGTGCGAGCACCACCTCCTGCCCTTCTTCGGACACGCCCACGTGGGCTACATCCCGGACGGCCGCATCCTCGGGTTGAGCCGCATCGCCCGCGTGGTGGACCACTTCGCCTGCCGCCCCCAGGTCCAGGAACGGATGACCCGCCAGATCGCGGACCACCTGGCCGAGGTCCTGGGCCCGCGGGGGCTGGGCGTTCAGGTGACCGCGGTCCATCTGTGCATGGTCGCCCGCGGGGTGCGAAAGCAGGACGCCCAGGTCGTGTCGTTCGCGTGGCGCGGGTCCCTGGAAGACGACGTCCGGACGCGCGAGGAGTTCCTGCGCGCGACCGCAAAGGGTTGACGACTTGAACCGTCATGAACACCCGGTGACCCCTGGTCGCCCCGTGCGCGTGGCCGACGTCTCCCGGGCGCTCGCAGGTCGCGTCCCGCGCACCCGCCCCGCGGAGGCCCTCACGCCCGCGGCGGTCCTGATCCTCCTGCGCGACGCGCCCGGCGGGGCCGAGGTCCTCCTCACGCGCCGCAGCAACTCCGTCAAGGACCACAAGGGGCAGGTCTCGCTCCCGGGCGGCGTCGTGGAACCCCAGGACGCGGACACCCTGCAAGCGGCCCTGCGCGAATCCGCCGAGGAGGTCGGGCTCGACCCGGCGCGCGTCCGGGTCCTGGGCCGGCTCGACGACTACACCACCCTCACCGGGTATCACGTGACGCCCTGGGTCGGGGTCATCCAGTCCTTCGACGGCCTCGCGCCCGCGTCCGCCGAGATCGAGAGGGTCTTCGCCTTCCCGCTCGCGGCCCTGTCGGACCCCGCGCGCCTTCGCCGGATCCCCGCGGACCATCCCGACGGGTTCGCGGAGGTCCTCGTCTGCGACTGGGACGGGGAGGTCGTGTGGGGCGCCACGGCCCGGATGCTCCTGGGGTTGCTGGAGGTCGTTTCGTGATGTCTTCCCGACTGGACGAGACCGTGGTCGCGGCCGTGCTCGACCGGATCCGCGAGGCCCGCGACCTTGTGCTCACGACCCACGAGGGACCGGACGCGGACGGGATCGGCTCGGAGATCGCGCTGGCGAGGGCGTTGCGCGCGGGCGGCCGCCGCGTGCGGATCCTCAACCCCGGACCCACGGCCCGTCGGTTCGTCTTCCTGGACCCGCGCCAGGACATCGTCGTGTTCCGGCCGTCCGACACCCGGGCGATCGTGCAGGCCGACCTCGTGATCCTGGTGGACACCGCCGAGGTCCGCCGGACCGGCCCCGTCGCCGAGGCGCTCGCGCAAAGGACCGGTCCCACCGTCGCGATGGACCACCACCCCCCGAACGGCCGGACGATCCCCGGGATCGTGGTGGACGGCTTTTCCTCGACCGGCGAGCTGATGTGCGAAATCCTCGACCGCCTGGGCGTTGCGTGGACCCCGGACCTGGCGTCTCCGCTCTATGGCGCGATCGTCTTCGACACGAACCAGTTCCGCTTCGTCCGCAACGACGCGAACGTGTTTCGCGCCGCGGCCCGCCTTGTCGAGGCCGGGGCCGACGCCGAGGGGATCACGCGCCGCCTGTTCGCCACGGTCCCGCGCGACCGGCTCCTCCTCCAGGCCCGCGTGCTGGACACGGCCCGCTTCGAGTGCGAGGGGCGCCTCGCCTGGGGGACCGTCACCCCGGCCACGCTCTCCGGACTCGACGTGGACAGCGACGACGTGCGGACCATGGTCATGGTCCTGGGCGAGATTGACGGCGTGGACATCGCGGTCCTGTTCAAGCAGTTCCGGGAAGGTGGGAAGGTCAAGGTCAGCATCCGGTCGCCCGGCGGCATCCCGATCCACGACGTGGCCGAGGCCCTGGGCGGAGGCGGCCATCCCTTCGCGGCCGGCGCGGACATCGTGGCGACCATCGAGGACGCCGTCGCCCGCGCGCTCCCGCCCTTGCGCGAGAGGCTCGCGGGGTCTTGATCACGCCCGAAACTTCTTGGGGACGCCCGTGATGTCGGACTCGACCTCGAAGTCGTCCGGCTTGATGGTCAGGACCATGCAGTGCGCCCGGCGGACCACCTTCTCCGTCTGGCTGCCGATCAACATGTGCTTGACGCCCGTGTACCCGTGCGACCCCATGACGATCAGGTCCACGTCGTTCTGCCAGGCGAAGCGCAGGATCTCCAGGTACGGCTTGCCCGCGCGGATCTCGACCTTCACCTTCCGGCGGTCCACCTCCGCGAGGCCCCCGGCCTCGAACAACTCGTTCACCCGACGCCTCACGCCGTCCTCCACGCGCCGCACCTCGCTCGCCTGCCGGTCCATGTCCTCGCCGGAATCGAACGAGGCGATGGGTTCCATGACGTGGAGCACCGTGGTCTCGGCGTCGAAGACGCGGGAGAACTTCAACCCGACGTAGAACGCCTTGCGCGAGGAATCGGAAAAGTCAATCGGAATCAAGATGTTCTGAACTTTCAGTTGCACGTCCATCGCGATTCTCCTTCAAGAGACCTTCCGGGGTGCCCCACCCACCAACCTCCACAGACCACCGAGGGATCCTCGTTCAAAGAGGGATGTTACCATGCTTCCGGGGCGGATTGGAATCCCTCTTGTTCGCGAGCATCCGAAGGGCCCGGCAGACGCGAGCCCGCGTGTCCCTGGGCCGGATCACCGCGTCCACGTACCCGAGTTCCGCCACCGTGAACGGGTTGGCGAAGCGCTCGCGGTACTGGCGGACGTACTCGGCGAGGGCGGCCTCGCGGTCGCCGGCGCGTTCCAGTTCGCGGCGGAAGACGATGTTCACCGCCCCCTCGGGGCCCATGACCGCGACCTCCGCCGTGGGATAGGCGAGGTTCACGTCCGCCCGGATGTGCTTGGACGACATCACGTCGTACGCCCCGCCGTAGGCCTTTCGCGTGATGATGGTCACCTTCGGGACCGTCGCCTCGGCGAAGGCGTACAGGAGTTTCGCCCCGTGCCGGATGATCCCGCCGTACTCCTGGGCCGTTCCGGGCAGGAAGCCCGGGACGTCCACGAAGGTCACGAGCGGGAGGTTGAAGGCGTCGCAGAACCGCACGAAGCGCGCGGCCTTCACCGACGCCGCGATGTCCAGGCATCCCGCGAGGACCGCGGGCTGGTTGGCCACGATCCCCACCGGCCTCCCGCCGAACCGGGCGAACCCCACGACGATGTTCTCGGCGTACTGGGCGTGGACCTCCAGGAACCGGCCGTCGTCAATCACGCGCGTGAGGATGTCACGGATGTCGTAGGGCTTCTCGGGGCTCGTGGGGACGATGTCCTCCAGCGAGTCGTCGCGGCGGTCCTCCGGGTCCTCGGAGGCCAGGACCGGCGGGTCTTCCGCGTTGTTGGAGGGCAGGTACGACAGGAGGTCCCGCACGAGCGCGAGCGACGCCAGGTCGTCCGGGGCCACGAAATGGGCCACGCCGCTCCGCCGGGCGTGCGTCAGGGCCCCCCCGAGGTCCTCCTTCGTGACCTCCTCGTGCGTGACGGCCCGGATCACCTCCGGCCCCGTGATGAACATGTGCGAGGTCCCCTCGACCATGATGACGAAGTCCGTGATCGCCGGTGAATAGACCGCCCCGCCCGCGCACGGCCCCAGGATGACCGAGACCTGGGGGATCACGCCGGACGCGAGCGTGTTCCGAAGGAAGATGTCCGCGTACCCCGCCAGGGACTCGACCCCCTCCTGGATGCGCGCCCCCCCCGAGTCGTTGAGCCCGATCACCGGAGCCCCGACCTTCATCGCGAGGTCCATGATCTTGACGATCTTGCGCGCGTAGGCCCCCGACAGGGACCCGCCGAAGACCGTGAAGTCCTGGGCGAAGACGAAGACCGGGCGCCCGTCCACGAGGCCGTGGCCCGTCACGACGCCGTCCCCCGGGATGCGCTGCTTTTCCATCCCGAAGTCGTGGCAACGGTGCGTGACGTACTTGTCCATCTCGACGAACGTCCCGGGGTCCACCAGGGCCTCGACGCGCTCGCGCGCGGTCTTCTTCCCGGCCCGGTGCTGGCGGGCGATGCGCTCCTCGCCGCCGCCCAGTTCCGCCAGGCGCTCGGTTTCCTCCAATCTCTGAAGAATCCGATCGCGCTCGTCCAGCGCCATGGTCCGTCCTCCGCGCGGCCGGGAGCCGTCCTAGCCGATCACCTGGAGATAGAGGGCCTCGTAGGTCCGGGCCGCCGCGTCCCACGAGAAGTCCTGCGCCATCCCGCGCCGCCGCACCGCGTCGAGGGCCGCCGGGTCGGCGTGCAGGTCCACCGCCCGCCGAAGGGCGTCCACGAACGCCTCTCGCGTGAAGGTGCGGAACTTGACGCCCGTCCCCCGCCCGGGGTCCTCCGTGACGTCCACCACCGTGTCGTCGAGGCCGCCGACCGCGTGCACGACCGGGATCGTGCCGTACTTGAGGCTGTACATCTGGTTCAGCCCGCACGGCTCGTACCGGGACGGCATCACGAAGAAGTCGCTCCCGGCCTCGATCAGGTGCGCCAGCCGGTTGTCGAACGCGACGCGGACCCCCACCCGCCCGGGGAACCGGGCCGCCGCCGAGGTCAGGGCCTCCTCGATCTCGCGGTCCCCGGTGCCCAGGATCACCACGCGGGCCCCCATCCCGACCAGGTCCGGCAGGACCTGCGCGACCAGGTCGAACCCCTTCTGGGCCGCGAGCCTTCCCACGGCCCCGATCACCGGTCCGTCGGACGGCGCCAGGCCGTATTCGGCGAGCAGGGCGTCCCGGCAGGCCGCCTTGCCGGACAGGTCGCCGGGACGGTAGCGCGCCGGAAGGTGCGGGTCGCCCTCGGGGTCCCACTCCCCGTAGTCCACGCCGTTCAGGACCCCGACGAGGTGGGACGCCCGCTTGCGCAGGACCCCGTCCAGGCCGCACCCGAACTCCGGGGTCGTGATCTCGCGGGCGTATCCGGGGCTCACGGTCGTGATCCGATCCGCGAAGACGAGTCCCGCCTTCAGGAAGTTCACCTTCCCGTAGAACTCGACCTGCTCGGGGTTGAAGACGTCCCACGGGAGGCCCACATCGGGCAGGACCTCGGCCGGGAAGAGCCCCTGGTACGCGAGGTTGTGGACCGTGAAGACCGTGCCGCACAGGTCCAGGTGATAGAGGTGGTTGAACGCGGGGACCAGTCCCGCCTGCCAGTCGTGGGCGTGCAGGATGGACGGGCATGCGCGGCTGCCCCGAAGCATCCGGAAGACCGCGGCCGAGAAGAAGGCGAAGCGCAGGGGATTGTCCGGGTAATCGCCGTCGCGGGTCCCGTACAACTCCGGGCGACCGAAGAACCCGTCGTGCGCCAGCAGGACCACCCGCGTCCCCGCGGGCAGGTGCGCCTCGAAGACCTCGAACCTCTCGGTCCGTCCCCCGAGCGTCACGTCGAACGCGCGGCCGGTCGCGCGCACCCCGTGCCGGTCCCGGTCCACCCGGGCATACAGGGGCGTCACCACCGTGACCTCGTGGCCCCGGCGGGTCAGGGCCTCGGGGAGGGCCGCCGACACATCGGCGAGCCCCCCGGTCTTCGAGAAGGGGACCACCTCCGGGGTGCAGTGCATGATGGAAAGCATGACCCTCTCTCCTGGTTCCGCACGAGCGTCTTCGAGGGTTCAAGGCGACGCCGCAGCGGCTCAACCTTCCGTCACGGTCCCGGCCCGGTCGGGTTCCGGCCGGGTCCCTGATGCGCCCGCGAGCGCGGCCCACTCGCCCCACTTCCCGCCCTCGCGCCGGCGGTAGCGGGTCGCCTCGAACCCGCGGTGCTCCAGTTCCGCCAGAAACCGGGACAGGAGGTCGTCAAAGTCCGTGGCGTCCCGGACGATGAACTGCAACAGGAAGTGAAGGGGGTCCGAACACTGCGTCTCGGCGAAGAGCCGGTTGCGCTGGCGGTCCTCCTTCTCGAACACCGTCACCTGGAACACGACGGTCCTTCCAAGCCGCGTGGCCTCGAGCTGGAATCTGGAATGCTCGCGCATCATGGACGGATCGTGCCCGCCCGAACGGACGGTGTCAAGTACGACACCGGCTTCGCGGACCCTGATGGATGAAACCGACCCTCTGGCCGCGGGCAGTGCTCGCGGCTCCAGGTTCGCGTCGAGTTTCTTCGTAAGAGTCCGGCATCCGGGGTCCGGCAT
>DYKK01000189.1 GCA_020722625.1 Anaeromyxobacter dehalogenans | reverse complement strand
GTCCCCGCCGGCGCGACCCGCCCTACCACGCGAGGTCCGCGAGGAACCGTACCTTGAAGAGCGACGGCAGCCGGTCCCCGTTCGCGTCCCGGAAGGCCGCGCCCGGCCGGCACCACCCGCCCTGAACGCCCAGGCGCAGGCGCTCCCGGCCCCCGAAACGGATCGTATAGGCGATGCCGCCGTCCACCTCGATCCCGAGGTCGCGCTCCGTCCACTTCCCGAGCGTCCAGCGCCGCGGGTCCACGCGGTATCCGAGCAAGTACCCCCCGTGACCCGCCGCCTGGTAGGCCCCGCCGACCGGCGCCAGCCCGCGCGCCCACAGGAAGGCCAGCCGCACCTCGAGGTCCGACAACGGCCAGTACCGCACCCTCGGGTACACATAGACCGCGTTCGTGACGGACCCGTTGGTCGCGGCCATCTGGTAGCCGCTCGGGGCCTTGTAGAGCAGGTCGGGGTCCGACACGCGCTCGGGCTGGAGGGCGCTCATGCGGCCCAGGACCTCCTGGAAGAGGATCATCCCGACCGGGTAGTCCGGGTCGAAGCGGAACTCCCGGCCCACGTCGTCGGTCGGGTCCGCGTCGCCCGAGGCCACGCCCGCCTCGACCCCCGGCCGCAGCCCGGCGTCCGGGACGTGGACCTCCGCGCGCAGGACCGCGCCCCACTGGCGAATGGTCGCCCCGTCCCGCGCCCGGGGGGGGCCGCCCCCGTCCGTGAACCGCAGGGTCCCGAGCACGAACGCCCCTTCCCCCTCGACCCGCAGAAAGGTCCCGCGCGAATCGAGCGTGACGACATGGCGGAACGCGGCATCCAGCGCGAGGGCCTTCAGGCGGTCTCCGTCGTCGGCGCGCTGGTCGCGGTAGGCCGCATAGACGCCCGCGAACAGGGGGTCCCCGCCGTGCACCACGGGGCCCTCGTAGAACACGAGCGCGACTCCCTCCGCGGCCAGGTCCCCCTCGACCAGCGACGCGAGGTCGTCCCGATAGACCAGGTCCCCTCCGAGTCCGACGTGGAAGTGCCGCGCGAAGTGCGAGTCGGAAACCGCCTGAGCCGGCCGCGTCACGAACAGGACCCGCTCGACGAGGTCGCCGAGAAGCGGGTCGTGGAACGAGTCCTCGCGGTCCGCGCCGTCGTTCGCGACAATCCCCAGGCCCCACGACGAGGTCATCTGGCCCACGCGAAGGACTCCGGCGGAGGACGTCCATTCCAGGTACGCCTCGCGGACGGTGGAGCGGTCGTAGAACCGCGTGCGGTCCCGCCGGACCAGGAGGGTGTCCTTCCCGATGTCCGTGGTGTCCCCGCCGAGGGACCCCGCGACGTCCGCGCTCCCGGCCAGGCGCAACGCCCGCGACGGGCGGACCTCCGCCTCGACGCGCAGCCGGTGGTCCAGCCCGACCTCGAGCCCGTCCCGGATGCCGTCCGGCCAGGTCCGCCCGCGCCAGATCGCCCCGTCCTCGGACAGAGGGAAGTCGGAGGTGTAGGCCCCGTGGATCCAGTAGGTGCCGCGGACCGTGACGCCCGCCTCCTCCGCGACGGCCGGGCCGGAGCCGCCCTCGGGCGCCGGCGCCTCGGCCCGGGCCGCCCCGGCGACGAGAACCGCGATCACGGCGCATACGAACGAACCGCGCCCCCATCGCCCGTCCATGCCGGCGCCTCCCACCCCACGATGCCCGCGTGTGTGTATCGAACCCTCGCGGTGCGGTCAAGGAAAAAGGGAGGCGTGCCGTGCTTGACGGATCGGACCGCCTCCCGTATAAGCCGGCTCCAGGGCGCTCTCCGCGGAGGCGAGGCACGCGATGTTCGAGGTCCTGACGAGGGGATTCCGGTCGGCGAGGGCCCGACTCCAGGGCAAGGAACTGATCACCGAGGAGGGGATTGACGAGGCCCTCCGCGACGTCCGCGTGTCCCTGCTCGAGGCGGACGTGGCCCTGCCGGTGGTCAACGCCTTCCTCGAGCAGGTCAAGAAGAAGGCGCTGGACGAGGAGGTCCGGCTCCAGGCCCGGGTGAAGGGGCAGGAGGTCCGCATCTCGGCCGCGGACCACTTCGTCAAGCTGTGCCACGACGAACTGATCGCCTTGATGGGCGACGGCGGGGGGGGGCTCGCGTTCGATCCACCCGGACAGCCCACGGGCGTGATGCTCGTCGGCCTCCACGGCACCGGGAAGACCACGACCGCGGCGAAACTGGCGAAGCAGTTGCAGAAGGAGAAGCACAAGCCGCTCCTCGTGGCCGCGGACATCCATCGTCCCGCCGCGGTCAGCCAGTTGAAGGTCCTGGGCGACCGCATCGGGGTCCCGGTCTTCCACAAGGAGGGGGCGTCCCCGCCCGACCTGTGCGCCGCGGCCATGCACCAGGCCCGCATGGACCGGCGGGACGTGGTCATCTTCGACACGGCCGGCCGGTTGACGATTGACCAGCCCCTGATGGACGAACTCGCCGCGGTCCGCGAGCGCACGCACTCGCGCAACGTCCTGCTCGTCGTGGACGCCATGATCGGCCAGGACGCGGTCCGCATGGCCGCGGAGTTCGACCGGCTCCTGGACCTGACCGGCGTGATCCTGACCAAGATGGACGGCGACGCCCGCGGCGGGGCCGCGCTGTCCGTGCGGGCCGTGACCGGCAAGCCCATCCTGTACGTGGGGATGGGCGAGGACCTGGCTCGGCTCGATCCGTTCCGGCCGGACGGCGTCGCGACGCGCATCCTCGGCTTCGGCGACGTCCTGGGGCTCGTCAAGGACTTCGAGGAGGTCGTCGAGAAGGAGAAGGCGGAAGAGGACGCGGTCAAGATCCTCAAGGGCGAGTTCAACCTCTACCAGTTCCTGGACCAGATCCGCGCCATCCAGAAGATGGGCTCGCTGCGCGAGACCCTCGAGAAACTCCCGTTCTTCCACGAGATGGTCCCCGAGGGCGCGACCGTGGACGAGGGGGTGCTCGCCCGCATCGAGGCCATGATCCAGTCCATGACGCCTCAGGAGCGAGAGAAGCCCGAGGTCATTGACGAGAGCCGGGCGAGGCGCATCGCGAGGGGCTCCGGGCGCAAGGTCGCCGAGGTCAAGGACCTCCTCGCGCGCTTCAACACGATGCGCGAGGTCATGCGCCGCGTCGGGAAGCAGCCCTCGCTCCTGGCGCGGCTCCCGGGCTTCCGCGAGGCGATCGCCCTGGCGAAGTCGCGGGGCGAGGACGTGTCCGACCTCCTCCCGGAGGAGGGGCCGCCCGGCGGCGGATGGGGACCCGGCGGGATGCGGCGACTGTCCGCGGCCGAGAAGGACCGCCGCCGCCGCAAGGAGAAACTGGCCCGGCAGCAACGCAAGAAGGCGCGCAAGAAACGATGAGACGCTTCGTGGTCCACGGCGTCCTGGGGACCCTGACGACGGTTCTCGCCGCCGGTCCCGGGCACGCCGAGGCCCCGGCCCCGACGAAGATCGAAGACGTGGTCCGTGTGCTCAAGGCGCACGCGCGCGCCACGCCGGAGGACCTCGCGGCGGCCGGCTCGGGCGTGGACGTGGTCCTGACGGACCTCCTCGTGAGCCGCGAGGTGGACCGCGAGGTCCGCGTGCGCGCGGCCTGGGCCCTCGGGGGGTATCCGGGGTCCCGGGCCCGCGCGGTCCTCGTGACGACCCTGTCCGACCGCGAGGAGGACGCGGAGGTGCGGGCCGCGGCCATGACCGGGTACGCACGGCTCCTGGGACCGAAGGCCACCCCGGACCTGAAGCCGTACCTGAAGCACGCGACCCCGGCGCTGCGCATCGGGGCGGCCCGCGCCCTGGGCGTGGCCGGGGGCCGGCGGGCGCGCGCGCTCCTCCTGGAAGCCCTGGCGCACGAGGAGGACCTCGATGTCCGCCTGGCCATGGACGAGGTACTGAAGGAGATGCAATGACCCTGGATTTGCGCGGTGTGTTCACGGCCCTGATCACCCCCTTCGACGGCGACCGGGTGGACGAGGGGGCCTTGAGGCGACTCGTCGCCTCCCAGATGGACGCGGGGGTCCACGGGCTCGTGGCGTGCGGCACCACGGGCGAGACCCCGACCCTGTCCGCGGACGAGGTCGCCCAGGTCATCCGGGTCGTGGTCGAGGTCGTCCGCGGGCGGGTCCCGGTCGTCGCGGGCACCGGGACCAACTGCACCCGGACAACGATCGAGCGCACGAAGATCGCCCGGGAACTCGGGGCGGACGCGGCCCTGGTGGTCGCGCCCTACTACAACAGGCCCCAGCAGTCCGGGATCGTGGCCCACTTCCAGGCCGTGGCCCGGGAGGGGGGGCTGCCCGTCGTGGCCTACAACGTCCCGGGCCGCACGGGCGTGAACATCACGCCCGACACGATCGTGACCCTGTCGCGCGTCCCCGGGGTCGTCGGGGTCAAGGAGGCGTCCGGCGCCACGGACCCCGTGCGCGAAATCGTCCGGCGGGCCCCGCCGTCCTTCGCGGTCCTGTCCGGGGACGACGGCCTGGCCCTGGCCTCGTTCGCGCTCGGGGCCCGGGGCGTGATCTCGGTCGCGAGCAACGTGGCCCCGCGCCAGATGGTCGCGCTGTGGGAGGCGTGGTCGGGGGGGCGCCCCGAGGAAGCCGCCCGGATCGACCGGGGCCTGGCCCCGCTCTACAAGGCCCTGTTCGTGGAGCCCAATCCCGTCCCGTGCAAGGCCGCGGCCGAGGTCCTGGGGCTGTGCCGCGACACGGTGCGCCTGCCCCTCGTCCCGGCCTCGGAGGCGACCCGCCAGGCCCTGCGCGACGCCCTCGCGACCGCCGGGCTCCTCACATCCGGTGCTTCTTGACGACGCCAGGAGGCGACCGCCGGCGACCGGGTTCGCTCGCCGGTCCCAGGCGCAGGCGGGGGCTGGCGCGGCAGTTACCGGCGCTCCCGAAATACGCTACGACGTTCCTGCGCCGGGCGCGCGGGGGCCGAAGGGCACTGTCAACTGCCGTGCCAGAGGCGGTCGTCCGTTCCATCCCTGGGGTGGGCAGCGCCCGTCGAAGCGATGCGGGCTTGGATTGCAGGTGATCCCCCCGTCGCTCTTGCGAGCGCTTGGCGATTGAGGGATACTGTAGCAGGACTTGGCGACGGGGCGAATGGCACTTCAAGGACGGCCACATCGTCCCGAGGGGGCGTCGGTCGTCGAGCGGTGTTTCGGGGGAATCCGATGGTGTTCGCGAGGGCACTCGAGGTCGAACGACTCTCTCCGGAGGTCCTGGAGGGTCTGCGTCCGCTGCTTCCGCCGGTCGCGTTCGAGCGGGTCTGCCGGCTGACGAAAGGGCTTCGTTCGAGCGTCGTGGACCCGGTGCTGAATGCACGGTCGCTGGCTGCGGCCGAGGATTTGCTGGAGGAGCGGATTCCGCTCGTGTACGTGTCGCTCGTGGAGACGTTCGTTCTTCTCGTTCGATACCTTCCCGAGGAACAGTTGCTGTCGCTGCTGACGGATCCGGGGGACGATCTCGAGGATCAGGCGGAACAGCAGCTTGGGCGGAAGGCATCACGGACGCTGACCTGGGCGTTGCGCAATGTGGTGGTCATCAACCGGTACCTTGCGCGGCGGGCGAGTTCAGTGGAACCTCTTCTCGCCGTGGGGCCGGGCTTCTTGCCGGTCTTCAAGGCGGCGGCGCGCACCAATGCCCTTCTGCTGGTCATTGGATTCGGGCTCCAGGGTGGGCTGGACGCTCGCCGTCGACGCCTGCTCCAGGGGTTTGTTGAACGACTTCACGACGCCACGGTCGAGCACTTCGGGGAGTTGAGGAATTGGGTGGCGTCGGTCTTGCCGCCTGAACCCGGGCCAGGGCCGGAATCGCCTGAGGCCGAGGTCGGCGCAGCGGAACCTGACCTGCAGTGGTTCGCCGAGTTCGTGGCGGGAGGGGCCGTTGGCTGACCCAGAACGCTTCCAGGTCTTTGAGGTGGGCGTCCCTGACAAGAGCCGGGGGGGCGACGGACACGGCACTTCGTCGTCGTCGTTCAGTGCACGGATTCAATCCCGACCAGTTCGACAGTCGTGGTCGCACCAGTGACATCCGAGTTCGGCGGACGCGGCAAGGCGTCAAGGATGACGGCGCCGTTGAGAGCCTCCGAGCATGCGTTTCTGGATCAGGACTCGGTCGTCCTCTGCCAGCGCCTACAGTACGTCGACAAGGTCAAGCTGCGGAAGCCCGTGGGTCGGCTGTCTGTCAGCGCTGCTCGCTCGGTCGACATGACGCTCCTGTACGTGCTCCAGTTGTAGTCTGCCGTACACAGACGCGAGTGGGTGGGGGCTGCGTCCACCCAACGGCTGGCGGACAGGCTGCTCACGAGCTCCTCGAAGGCATGCTCGGGCGCATCGAGGTCGACGCCGGTGAGGGCGAGGAAGACGAAGGCAGCAACGGCGCCCACCCGTTTGTTGCCGTCGCCGGACGGATGATTCCGGACGATAAGGTCTCGGCCCGCCGGGGAGGGGGCGTGGCCCGAGACGACCGTGACTCGCCGAAGGCGCGCAACTCCGCATTGCTGGCGGCGGCTATGAACTACCGCAACGTTGCAAACTCGGTTGCGCTCGGGTCGCCCGAACGGCTGGCGAATCACCAGTGCCCGCGCGTAGCGCGGGACTGGCC
>DYKK01000188.1 GCA_020722625.1 Anaeromyxobacter dehalogenans | reverse complement strand
GCCCGCCTGCGTGATCAGGATCGCGAACGCGATGAGCACGAACGCGGGGTTGCGTTCGAGAGTCGCGTACAGGCCGGCGAGCGAGTCGGGGAGCAGACCCGCGAGGACCCGGCTCCCGTCCAGCGGGGGGACCGGGATGAGGTTGAAGACCGCGAGGACCACGTTGATCTTGAAGGTGACGCCGAGGAGGGTCTGGACCGGGTCCGGGAGGGCCAGGTCCGCGACGCGGAACCCGGTGAAGGCCAGGGCGATGGCGAAGGCGAGGACGACGTTCGAGGCCGGTCCGGCCGCGGCGGTCAGGAGGATCCCGGTCTTCATGCGGATCCTCCGGGAGAAGAGCACCGGGTTGATGGGGACCGGTCGCGCCCATCCGAAGAAGGGACCCCCGCCCAGGATGGCCAGCAGGGGGAGGAGGATCGTCCCGAAGGGGTCGAGGTGGGACAAAGGGTTCAGGGTCATGCGGCCCATGGCCGCAGCGGTCCGGTCCCCGAGCGCGAAGGCGGAGCGGGCGTGGGCGTATTCGTGCACGGTCAGGGACAGGATCATCGGGACGAGCACCAGGACCGCGAGCTGGACCTTGTCGAGCAGTCCGTCCATCACCCCTCGCTGCGCGGCGGCGGCGTCCTTTGCGGCGCGGACACCGGACCGCGCCTTCGCAACCCGACTATCAGCACGAAGACGACGAACGCAAGGGGGGCCGCGGGCGGCGCCCGGTCGAGGCCGGCGGATGCCCGGCAGCCGGACGCGCAATGGGCGGCCGGGCGCGGGTCCGCCTCGGGCGGGAGGTCTTTCGCGGCGGTCGGGCGCGGGTCCGCCTCCGGCGGGAGGTCTTCCGTGGCGGTCGGGCGCGGGTCCGCCTCCGGCGGGAGGTCTTCCGTGGCGAGATCGGGGGTGATTTCCCACCGGGGGACGTCGCCCGAGGAGGTGGCATCCGGGCTCTCGACGGGGGACTCCCCGCCCGGGTCCGGAGTCGCATCCGGGGCCACGCCGTCCGGCGGCGTCGGTGCCGGCGGGAACGCCGCGTCGAGTTCGTCCCAGACCTCGTCGAGGTCCTCCTCGTACCCGAGGGCCCAGAACCCGACGCCCCCCAGCCCCCGCGCGGCGATCAGGGCGTACTTGAGCGCGAGCGACTGCCGGTTCTCGCACCAGACCTGGTGCCAGCCGTTGTCCTGGTACAGATAATATGGAGTAGATGAGTCTGCGTCCCAGTGAGGGCCGTAGAGGGCGGCTTCGGTCTGGCAGCGGGCGTAGAACCGGGCCTCCGCCTTGCCGGTGGCGGTCCCCGGGATGCCGGGGCCGGTGGTCGGCCAGTCGTCACCGTACAGGGGGAGCCCGAGGATGAATCGGGGGCGGTTGGGGTCGCCTCCCCACTCGATGTAGTCGTCAATGGTCCACGAGAGGGAGTACTTCCCCCAGGTCGCGGAGGGCGCGAGGGGGCTGACCGGACCCGGGGGGCCTCCGGGCCAGTGGTAGTCGTACCCCATGATGAACAGGCCGTCGGAGGTCTCGGCGAGCCGGTCGTAGTCCCAGGCGCCGCTCCAGTCCACGGCCGGGGTCGCAAGCGAGACGTGCGACCGGCCGAGGGCCGCGTCGAGGGCCTGCTTGAGGTCCGCGACGAACCCGACGAGGTCGGCCTTGTTCGCCCTGGGGAGCCCCTCGAAGTCCACGTTGACCCCGTCGCCCCCGGCCGAGACCACCAGGGAGACCAGGGCCGAGACCGCGGCGGCACGGGCCGAGGGGGACGACAGGAACGCGCCGATCGAGTCGGCATCGAAGTTGGTGACGCAGAGGACCACGAGGACCCCGGCCGCGTGGGCCTCGGCGAGGAGGGCCGCGAGGGTGTCGCCGCCCCAGTGATGGAGGTCCCCGATCGTGCCGTCCGACGCGAGGGACGCGCCGAAGTAGGCCAGGATGTGCAGCCGGTCCAGGTGCAGAACCAGGGTGGGCTTGCCGACGTTCCAGTACGGCAGGTAGCCCATGACCGTGACCGGCGGTCTGGACACGCGGGCGCGCGGTTGTGAGGTCCAGAACGGGACCGGCGGGGCGGGGTCCCAGGGAAGGTCCCGGTGGTCGAACCACTCTCGTTGCATGGGGCTCGGAGGAAGGGGCGGACCCGGAAGGTCCGCCGCGGCCTGCGCCGCGATCAGGAGGCCCGAAAGAAACACGAGCCGGGCGAAAGCCATCGTCGCCTCCGTCTAGGTGATACTGTATCATGAGGTGGGTGAAGGACGTGCCACCTCACCCGCTCACCTTCCCCAGCAGGAGCGCCGCGAGGATGGCCAGGATCGCGGCGGGGGCCAGAAAACGCACCACGCCGAGCCAGGCCACGTACAGGACGGGGTGCAGTTCCCGGACTTCGGCGCGGCGCTCCTCGTCGGTCAACACCCACCCCACGAAGACCGAGATCAGGAGCCCTCCCGCCGGAAGCGCGATGTTCGAACAGAAATAATCAAACACATCGAAAACGGTGCGCCCGAAGACCTGGAAGCCGGCCAGGACGTTGAACGACAGGGCGCACGGGACGCCCAGGGCGAAGATGGCGGCGGCTGCCACGAGCACCGCCTTGCGCCGGGCCCACCCCCGCTCGTCCATCAGGTACGCGCTCGCGACCTCGAGCAGGGACACGGTCGAGGTCAGGGCCGCGAAGGCGACCAGGACATAGAACAGGACCGTCAGGACCCCCCCGCCGGGCAGGTGCAGGAAGATCACGGGGATGGCCGTGAAGAGGTTCCCGATCCCGGCCCCCTTCATCTGGAGGCCGTATGAAAAGACCGCCCCGAAGATGACAAAGGCCGCGGAGAGCGCGACGATCGTGTCAATCCCCGCGATGGCGAGGGCCGAGGTGGTGATGCGGTCCTTGGGGGACAGATAACTGCCGTAGGTCAGCAAGGCGCCCATCCCGAGGGACAGGGAAAAGAACGCCTGTCCCAGGGCCCACAGGACCTCCTCGAACGACAGGAGCGACAGGTCCGGCCTGAACAGGAAGTCCACGGCCTTCGAGGCCCCGGGCAGGGTCGCCACCCGGACGATCAGGACGGCGAGCATCCCGATCAGCAGGGGCATGAGGATGCGGTTCCAGCGTTCGATGCCCCCCGAGACCCCGCCGAGGACGACCAGGGCGGTCATGGCCATGAAGACGAAGAGGTAGCCGACCTGCTTGAAGGGGTTCGCGAGGAACTCGCGGAACAGGCGGGCCGGGTACAGTTCCAGCTTCTTGTCGCGCACGACGATGCCGCGGGCCTGCGGGCCGTCGTGGCGGTCCAGGAAACCCTGGTAGGCGGACGTGCACGCCGCCTCGTCCGAGACCCCCGCCTCGCGGCAGACGGCCTCGCGGACCTCCGTGTCCGACACGGACTCCTCGTACCGCGAGAAGGCGCCGATGGCGGCCTTGCCGACGTATTCGAGGGTCCACCCGGCCACGACCGTGTAGTAGGACAGGATCAGGACCCCGCCCAGGACCCCGAGGAACCCGACCCACGGCCAGCGCGACCCGGGCCGGAGCGCCCGGAACGACCCCACGGGGTTGCGCCGCCCGCGCCGCCCGATCAGGATCTCGGCCGCCATGACCGGGGCGCAGACCACGAAGACCGCGGCGAGATAGATCAGGACGAACCCGCCGGCCCCGCGGGCCTCGCCCCCTTCCGCGCCGCCGAAGCGGTAGGTCAAATACGGGAACTTCCACAGGTTCCCGAGCCCGACCGCGCTCCCCGCCGCGGCCAGGATGAAGCCCAGGCGGCTCCCCCACGCCCCGCGCGCCTCCCGACCCGGTTCCCCCATCGCGAACCCCCCGTCCGACGGGCCTCACCGCCGCCGGTCCACGGCCTCCACGCGCCGGAAATAGTCGCGCGCCTCCCTCGCAACGAGGCCGGACAGGCGCAGGACCCCGAACAGGTTCGGCAGGGCCATGAGCCCCAGGGCCACGTCCCCGAACCCCCACACGACCTCCAGCGAGAACACGGCCCCGAGGAAGTGCATCACCAGATACACGATGCGGTACGGCATGACCGCGCGCGGCCCGGCGAGGTACCGGATCGCCCGGTCCCCGTAGTACGACCACGAGATGGCGGTCGAGATCGCGAACAGGGACACCGCGATGGTGACCAGGTAACTCCCCCATGGAATCAGGGGAGACAATCCGACCTCGAATGACCTGGCCGAGAGGAGAGAGCCGTTCAGCAGGGTCCGCCCCCGGACGCGGACGGACGCCTCGGACACGGCCCCGCCCTGCGAGTCTCGCAGTTCCTGGAGCGTCCCGGCGCGCACGGCGAGGGTCCCCTCGAACGGGCGGCCGTGTCGGTCCAGCCGCACGTCTTCCATCACCGCGTGGTTGCGCACCAGCGCGACGCCGGACGGCCGGCCCTCGCGGACCGAGGCCTCGCCCGTGAACAGGTCTTCGTCCCGGACCTTCCCGGTGGGTTGCACCACGGTGCGTTCCGAGACGACGAGGATGGCGCTCTGGGCCGTGAACGGGACCTCGTCCAGGTGCTTCTGGTTCCACGTCCCGGTCAGTACGACGACGAGCCCGGTCATGAAGCAGATGACCACCGTGTCGATGAAGGGCTCGAGGAGCGCGACCGACCCTTCCCGCACCGGCTCCTCGGTGCGGGCCGCCGCGTGCGCGATGGGGGCGCTCCCCTGGCCCGCCTCGTTCGAGAAGAGGCCGCGCTTCACGCCCCAGGTCAGCGTGAAGATGAACGTGGAACCCGCGAAGCCACCGACCATCCCGGGCGGGGAGAAGGCGCCGGCGACGATGGCCGCGACCGCGGCGGGCAGGTCCTCGACGTGGAGCGCGATGACCAGGGTCGCGGCCAGCACGTAGAACGCGCCCATGAAGGGGACCAGGAAACTCGTGACCTGCCCGATCCGCCGGATCCCCCCGATGATCACGAGCCCGACCAGGGTGGCCGACCCGATCCCCGACACCCACGGCGGGATCCCGAAGTCCGCGCGGAGGCTGTCCGCCATGGTGAAGGCCTGAATGGCATTGCCGGACCCGAAGGACGAGACCACGGCGCACGCGGCGAAGGTCACGGCGAGCCAGCGCCAGCGCGGACCGAGTCCTTTCTCGATGTAGTACATGGGACCGCCCGACACGGAGCCGTCCGGATGCACGTCGCGGAACCTCTGCGCGAGCGTGCACTCCGCGAACTTCGTGGCCATCCCGATGAAGCCGGTCAGCCACAGCCAGAAGACCGCCCCGGGCCCCCCGTAGTGCACGGCCGTGGCCACCCCCGCGATGTTCCCGATCCCGACCGTGGCGGACAGGGCCGACGACAGGGCCTGGAAGTGGCTCACGTCTCCCGGGTCCCCGGGGCGGCTGTACCGGCCGAGCACGGCCCGGACCCCGTGCCGGAAGCGGCGCACCTGGACGAGCCCGAGGCGCACGGTCAGGAAGAGGCCCGTGAACAGGAGGATCGTCACCATGAAGGGCATCACCCGCGGGGTGTTCCACAGGAACTCGCTCGCCGCCCCCACGATGTCCTGGACCTCGCCCATCACGCCCCCGCCGGTTGACGGGGCGTAGTATGGCCCGCCGAGCGGATCGGATCAAGGAGCGGTCGCGCGGGAACCTGCCTGGGTCGTACGACCAGTCGCACGGGAAACGTGGCACGAAACCTGCTGGACCGCGTCATCCGACGTTCCTCCGCTCGCATTGAGCCGCGCAAGACGCGCCATGCGGCGAGAGGGAGGCGATGGACCTGCTCCCATGGGTGGGGACGCGAGTCCCCATCCCGTGGGCGGTGGGGTGGACAGGCCCCACCGGGAGGTGACGATGATTTCGCCCTGGCAACACGAGGAAGTCGGCAACCAGAAAAGCGCCGGGGCCGCGAAGCGAGCGAAGAAGCGTGCGGCCGCCAAGGACTCCGCGTCCAAGAACAGGGAGTCGCCCAGAGAGGCAAGACTCGGGCCGAACGGCGAGGTGCCCGGGGGCCTGACCAACGAGGGCGCGGCGAATCTCGCCAACCAGACCGACAAGCCCGACGTGGTCAAGAGTCTCGCGGGCAAGGAAGGCGAGTCGGGCAAGAAGGTCGAGGGAGACAAGACCGGCGCGAAGGGCGCGACGAGGGACCCCAAGGCGGAATCGAAGAAGGAAGAGGGCGCGAAGCAGGCGGAGGGGGAGGCCGAGGGGAAGAAAGCCCCCAAGGTGGAAAAGGCGCCTCGCTCGCCCAAGGGTGGCGAGCAGCATGCCACCCAGAAGGGCGAGGCGAACGGAGGCGGCGAGAAGACCGCCGTGCAGGACAAGGGAATCGTGGGCGGGGCGGCCAAGAGTGCCCCCACCGTCCAGGGCGGCCCGGCGGACGGCGCCGGCGCTCCCGGTGGCGGTGGCGGGTTCGACATTGACTTCATCGCCCGCGAGTACGCGATACACGAGCAGTGGGCGGGCCTCCCGGCAGGCCGCGATTCGGTGGTGAGGCAGTACACGGCCCAGGGGGTGAAGGACGCCGGGACCGCGGGCCCCACGTTGACGCGGGAGCAGCGGCAAGAGCTCCTCAACAAGGCGCTCGGCGGCGGTGTCGCCAGCGGGGTGGCCCAGTTCGGGCTCGGGCTCGCCATCAAGATCGGCGTCAAC
>DYKK01000187.1:4896-6615 GCA_020722625.1 Anaeromyxobacter dehalogenans | reverse complement strand
ACCGCTGGTCCGATGGGGCCTCTTGGACCTCGGGACCCGGGAGGGCGAGGACCGCGACGACGCGCTGGCGGCCACGGCGCGGCTCGGCATCGTGGCGGCGTCGTTCCTGTGCGGCGCCCCGGCCGAGGCCGTGCTCGGGGTGGCCGGGGCGAGGGAGGTGGGGGTCGAGCCCGCGGGGATCGGGGGGAGCGGGTGCCGTGACCGGGTGGCGGCCTGGCTCGGCGACCCCGGGAGGGGGCAGTGCCTCCTCCTCGCCGGGGGGGGGAGTCGCGAGCCCCTGGAGGACCTGGCAGAGGCCGCAGGGTCGGCCGGAAGGCGGCTGGCGCGCATCGACGTCGCGGTCGGGGAGCCGGTCCATGCCCGGAGCGCCTTCGGTCGTGGGGTCCTGGCCGCGCGGTTGACGGAGTTCGTGCCGGTCGTGGTCGTCTCCGCCTCCCGTCCGGCGGCCCACCGCGGGCCGGAGGGGGACGGGGGGGCCGTGCAGGCCCCGGATGCGCCCGCGTGGTCGAGGAGCCTGGCGTCGGCCCTCGCGTGCCGCGGGGCCGGCGTGGCCCTCGTGGCGCCGAGGGAGATCGAGCCCGACCTGTGCCGCTGCGTGGAGGGCCTCTCGGTCTGCACGTATGCCCGTCCGACGCCGGCCCGGATCGAGGCGAGCCTCGCGGCGGCCCTGCGGCGGCAGGGTGTCACGAAGCTCGACGAGGAGGCGCTCCGATCGGGCCTCGCGTCCGAGGCGGTGGACGACGACGCGGTCGAGGACCTCGCGCGGGAGGTGGCGGCCCTGCACCGGTCCGGCGCGATCGGGGACGGGGCCGTCCTGCGGAAGATCGTGCGGTCCCGGAGCACGTCGGCTTTCTCCGGAATCGCCGAGCGCCTCGTCACGAACGTGGGGTGGGGGGACCTCATCCTGCCGGACGACGTGCTGGTGACGCTCAACGAGGTCATCACCTTCGCCCGGTACCGGGACCGGGTTATGGTGGACTGGGGCTTCGCCGAGAAGATGCCCTACGGACGCGCCCTGTCCGTGCTGTTCGAGGGTCCCCCGGGCACCGGGAAGACCCTGGCGGCCTGCGTGCTCGGGAACGACCTCGGGGTGGACGTGTTCCGGATCGACCTGTCCCAGGTCGTCAGCAAGTGGGTCGGCGAGACCGAGAAGAACCTCGCGCGGGTCTTCGACACGGCCTCGCGGGTCCGGGCCCTGGTGCTGTTCGACGAGGCGGACAGCCTGTTCGGGAAGCGGACCGAGGTCCGGACCGCGGTCGACCGGTACTCGAACCTCGAGGTGAACTACCTGCTCCAGCGCCTCGAGGACTTCGACGGCGTGACCGTCCTGACCACGAACTTCCCCGAGAACATCGACCAGGCCTTCAAGCGGCGCATCCGCTTCAAGGTGACGTTCCCGTTCCCGGACGCGTCCCTGCGGACCTCGATGTGGCGCACCCTGATCCCCCCCCGGGTGCCGAGGGGGGGGCCGCTCGACTTCGCGGAGCTCGGGGCCTCGTTCGAGTTCGCGGGGGCCCACATCCGGAACGCCATCCTGAGGGCGACCTTCCGGGCCGCGGCCGAGGACCGGGGGGTCACGCAGGCCGACCTCCTCGACGCCGCGCGGGCCGAGGCGAAGGAGGCGGGGATCCTGGTGCGGGGGTAGGGGCGGGACACCGGGTCAGAGGAACAACGCGATCCCCAGGTCGACCAGGAGGCTGACCCCCAGCGTCAGCCCCA
>DYKK01000187.1:0-4796 GCA_020722625.1 Anaeromyxobacter dehalogenans | reverse complement strand
CCAGACCGGGCCGGCCGGGACCGGCGACACGGCGCCGAGCAGGGCCGAGAGCGCGACGAAGACGACGGGCGCCGCCACGCGGGACGCCCACGAGTACGCCTCCGGCATCGCGGCGGCGAGCTCGCCCGGCAACCCGGGGGACCGGGTCGGTGGGAGGGTGGGGGGGGGCGGGTCCGTCCCGGTCCCCCCGGCCCCTCGCCCACCCTCGTCCGTGCCCTCCTGGGCATCGTCACGGTTCTCGTCCATGTGGGTTCCTCTCCGTCACGTCGAACCGCACCGCATATCCGGGACTCCGGGGCCGGGGGGCAGGAGGGGCGTCACGGCCCGCCCGACAGCATCTGCTCCGCCTCCTTCATGGAGACGTCGAGGCTCGCCTGCTCGCCCCTGCGGAGCTGCTCGTGCATCAGGGCCCAGGCGAGGAGCCGCTTCTTGGCCGCGAGGTAGTCCGCCTGGGCCCTGGCCTTCTCGGCCTCCTTCTCGGCCTTCTTCTTGTCCGAAAGCTGGATCCCCTGCTGGATGAAGGACTTGCCCTCGGTGAGCTCGGCCTGGGCCGCGAGCTGCTGGGCGAGGAGCTGCTGCTGCCTCGACTCGGAGCCCGCGATCTTCTGGTTCGACTGGTCCACGACCTGCTTCTGCCGGCCTGCGAGGTCCTTCGCCCCCTTGGCCACCTGGCCGGAGTTCCCGGCGGTCTGTCCGAATTCGCCCACGGCCCTGCCGGCGCGCTGGGCGCCGTCGATGCCCTGGCCGGCGTTCCCGGCCATGCGCCGGGGCACGATCCCGAGCAGGTTCGCGAGCTTCCCCAGGAACGACACGAACTCGCCCGTCTTCGCCCCCGGGCCGGACTTCATGTCCCCGCTCGACTGCTGGAGCTTCCCGGCCTGCTGCTCGCCCTGCTGGATCGCGGCCTGCTTCTTCTGGCTGTCCCCCTTGAGCACCTGGGTCTGGGCGCGGTTGGCCTCGGCCAGCTTGTTGAGCGCGTCGAGCCCGGTCTTCTCGACCTCCGCGTCCCTGTCCATGTCCTGCAGCGTCTTCTTCTGGAACTCGACCTGGCCGATCTGCTCGGTCATCTCCCAGAAGAGGGCCGCCTTCTCGTCGACCACCGCCTCCTCGCCCGTGGGGGGGGAGGGCAGCTTCGACGGGATGCTCACGTACTGGGCCTGGAGCTCCTCGACCTTCTTCCTGCGGCGCTCCGCCGCCTCCTGGGCGATCTTCTCCTCCTGCTCGGCCTTCCAGTCCTGCTCGTTCCCCACGTCGAGTCCCAGGCCCAGGACGCTGCCGCCCACGGTCCCGACCCCGAGGGGGTGGCCGGACAGGTCCACCTGGTCGTTCCGGGTCGCCTGCTTGAGCATGTCCTTCGCGAGGTAGCCCACGATGGGCTTGGACGCCGCGCCCTCCAGGAACTTCTGGGTCTTCTGCGCCTGCGCCAGGCTGCCCTGGGCCGTGACGAGTCTGCCCCGCTCCCGGCCCACGTCCCGGCTGGTCGAGTCGTATTCGCCCCGCAGGCGTTCGAGGTCCGCCTTGCGGCCCCTCACGTCGGCGCGGGCCTTCTCGAGCTCGGACCGCGCCATCTCCCGCGCGGCCTCGGCCCGCTGCGCCCTCACACGCGCCCGGTGGAGGTTTTCCTGGTCGTCGATGGTCCGGCCCGCGGTGGTGGTCTTCTTGCTGTTGATCGAGGCCTGCATGGACTTCAGGCGGGCCCGGGCATCCGCGGCCTCCTGGTCCGCGGCGTGGGCCAGGCGCTCCGCCTTGGACACCCTGCCCTCCGCGCCCTTGAGCGCCGCCTCCTTGTCGTGCAGCTGCTGCTCCAGGCGCTGCCGGGCCGCCTCCCGCTGGCGGACCTGCTCCTCCTGCTGCTTCGCCTTCTGGTCGGCCTTCGTCGTTTGGTCCTGGTGGGTCACCGCGAACTTCGCGTCCCGGTAGGACCCCGCGAGGGCCTCGGCACCGCCCTTCAGGATGCCCTTGTCCTTGATCGCCTGCTGCGACCGGGCCTGCGTCTGCTTGACCTGGGCCCGGAGCTCCTGGCGCCGCTCGGAGTACGGGCGGATTTTCTGGTTCCAGAACTCCTTGATGGCACCGCCCTTCAGGATGCCCTTGTCCTTGATCGCCTGCTGCGACCGGGCCTGCGTCTGCTTGACCTGGGCCTGGAGCTCCTGGCGCCGCTCGGAGTACGGGCCGATTTTCTGGTTCCAGGACTCCTTGATGGTCGCCCACTTGCTGCCGAACTCGGCGCCCTGGCCGCCCGTGGCCACGTTGAAGGCCTTGCCCGCGAGGGACTTGATGCGATCGCCGTAGCCCTTGGGCTCCTGGGGCCTGGGCAGGGCCGGCCCCCCGGACTTGGGCGCGGCCGCCTTGGCGTCCGCGGCCTTGGACTCTCCCCCCTTCTTCGAGTCCTTGCCCTTCGCGGACATCTTGTCCACGAGCTTCTTGCCCCTGGCCTTGGTGAACTCCTTGGTCCACTCCTCCGTGTTCTTCTCGAGGCTCTCCGCCTTGGCCGCGAGCGTGGCCGGGTCCGCGTCCCCGTCCGCGAGGATCTGGAAGGCCCGGCCCGCGACCACCACGAAGTGCAGCCCCGTGACCGCGATCTTGAGGAGGGCCGAGACCTCGGCCAGGATGAGGCCCGCCTTGCCGAAGAAGGGCGCCGCGGCCAGCAGGGCCGCGCCCACGCCGAACATCGCCGAGATGAGCCCGCCCACAAACAGGACGCTCGCCACCGCCTGGCAGATGGTCTCGAGCAGGCCGATGACGTTCGCCACCCCGTCGAGCAGGTTGATGAGGCCCTCGATCCGCGTCACCCAGTCCTTGCCCGAGCCGAACGCGTCGCTCCACCCGCTCGAGAGCTTGCCCCACGTCGCGGCCGTGTTGGCCTCGTACCACCCCTTGGGGTCGTACGCGATCTGCGCGATCTCGACGAAGCCGGACAGGTAGGGGACCTTCTTGCTCCCCTGCTGGATCAGGAGCGAGATCCCCAGCTCGCCCACGCCGCGCACGAACCCGCCGCCCGCGCCCTTGCCGACGGCCTTGGCCACCAGCACCGCGCGGTCCCAGTCGCTCACGCCCCCCTTCTCGACCTGCGGCGCCTGGCCGCCCGTGCTCTGCTGGCCGCCGGTCTTCCAGGCATCGTGCCAGGCCTTCTCGTCCCCGTATTTCTGGAGGTCGATGCCGAGGGACTCCGAGAACCCCGGCAGCTTGCCGTCCGCCCCGGGCGTGGCGGCCAGGGCGATGTCCTGGAGCGCGGGGGGCGTGCCGGCCTTGCCCTCGGCCCCCTTGCCCGCCTCCTTGCCTATCGGACCCTCTCCCCCGGCCTTCCCCTTCTCGCCCGGCGCGCCCTTCTCGCCCCTGCCCCTGGCCTCGCCCTTGCCCTGGTCCCCCTCGCCCCTGTCCTTCGCGTCCTGCCGCTTCTTCTTCGGGCCCGGGCCGTCGCCCTCGCCGTCGCCCTCGGCCCCCTCCGGGACCTTCGGGACCTGTTCGCCGCCCTCGACCTTCGTGCCCGGCCTCGGGTCCTTGCCGCCCTCCCTGGGCACGGTCGGGTCCTTCCTCTCCCCCTTCGGGTCCTTCCCCTCCCGGCCCCGTCCCCCGGCCGGCCCCCGGGCCGCGGCGAACTCCTCGTCGATAGCGGACAGGCACCCGGGGTCGTGGAAGCGGGATCGCAGGGACTCGCGCAGGGCCTCCAGGTCCTGGCCCCTGGACGCGGCATCCTGGAACTGCGCGCGCACCGCCTGGCGCAGGAGGCGCGCGTCCATGCCCTTCGGCACGTCCGCGGGCTGCTTCGACGCGCCTGCCTGCTTGCCCTTCGCCACGGCCTTCTTCGGGTCGGGACCAGACATGGCTCACCTCACGCGAACCGCCTGCGGTACTCCGCCAGGGCCGAAGCGAACGCCTCGGCCCCCCATCGCGCCTGGAGCGCGTCGATCATCGGCACGACCTGCGACGCGGCCCCGGGGCCCAGGAGGTCCTCGATGCTCGCGCGACACGTGAACAGGATCGCGAGGGCCCCCACGCGGTCGCCGCGCTCGTCCCTCACGCGCGCGATCGCGCCGCACGACAGCACGTACAGGAGCGGGTCCACGGCATCGAGGGCCGCGTCCCGCCCCGCGAGGGCCTCGCGCTCGGTCGCCTCCAGGTCCCCCCTCGCCTGCGCCTGGCCCGCGACGAACACGTGCGCGTAGCCCGGGGGCAGCGATCCGCTGCTGGCGAGCTCCCGGGCAAGGCCCTCGTCCGCGAGGGTCTCCCACACGGCCGGGTCGAGCGCGCCCCGGCCCTCCATCATGGCGAGCAGGGTCGCGGCCACGCCCACGGCACGGTCCGCCTCGGCCCGGCCCGCGGGCGTGAGGACCGGCGCCGCCTCCGAGATGAGTTCCCGCAGGGCCGCCACGTCCCGGCTGGAAGAGACGGCCTCCCGGAGGTAGCCGACGCACTTCAGGAAGAGGGACTCGATCCCGGCGTCCGCGGCGCGCCGGGCCGCGAGCGAGATCTCGTCGAACGCGTTCCGGCGGGCGTCCGCGCCCTCGACGCGCAGGTAGGTGAGGCCCAGGCCCAGGCGGCACTCCGCCTCGGCCCCGGGGTCCGCCCCGCCCTGGAGCGCCTGGATCGCCTGTCGCAGGTGCCTGCGCGCCCCGCTGCGGTCTCCCCGGGCCAGGGCCTTCAGGGCCAGGTCCCGGGCCTCGGCCGTCCTTCCGGACGCGTCCCCTCCGGTCCCGCCTCCCCGCTTCCCCTTCGTCGCGGACATGTGGGTGCTCGTGCCGCCCGAGTACCTATGATAGCTTCAGGATCGATCCACGGCAACAGGCGGTTTTCCC
>DYKK01000186.1 GCA_020722625.1 Anaeromyxobacter dehalogenans | reverse complement strand
GGCAGAAGCCCCACGGCCGGCACGGCCCATCGCGGGGTTCTCCGATGCAGCAGCCGACCCACCGTCGTTGACGCCCCCATTTCGCGTCGCTAAAATCCTAGCCTCGAATGCCGGGCTTCGCCAAGCAGGAGGAGGCGATGAGGACGAGCAGATGGGTCCGGGTCATCGGGGGCGTGTGCGCGGGAATCGCGTGGGCGGCGTGCGGGTCGGAAGGGGCCGAGGACCCGGGGGCCATCCAGGTGACCTGGAGGCTCGGGGGCAAGTCCTGCGCGGACCTTGGGGTGGAGACGGTCCGGGTTTCGGTGCGGGACTCGAAGGAAGCCGACGTTCTGGACCCGCCCCCGACCTTCCCGTGCGCGGAGGGCAAGGGCGAGGTTTCGGACGTGCCTCCCGGGACCTACACGCTGGTCCTCGAGGGCGTCACCACGGATGGGCACCCGGACTACCAGGGGACGCGGACCGGCGTGCGCGTCGAAAGCGGCAAGGTGACCACGGTCTCCCCGACGGTCAACCTCGAACTCAAGAAGTCGGAGGTCCTGCTCAACTGGGAGTTCCCGCAGGGGACGGGCCACTGCAACGGAAACCAGGTCGCCCAGGTCGAGGTATCGGTCTATGATTCCGCAGCCTCGACCGTGGTTCCGAACGCTTACCACCCTTGCCTTCTGCCGGTCGAGACCTACCCGGACCTCGGGGTCCTGATCCCGGACCTCCGCGGAAACGAGGAACTGACCTTCTTCCTGTACGGGCTGAACAACCAGAGCCCGCCCCAGCAGACCCATCATGGCCGGAAGACGGTCACGACGGTCCCGGGGGAGCGAACACCGGTCAACGTGCTGCTGGAGCCCTGCGCCGCCGGTCCGGGCCAGTGTCTCTGAAGTTCACGGGGCGGCGGGGGCCTCGGGCGCGGCCGGCGCCGAAGGCGCGGGCGCCGGCGCCGTCACCTGGTCCGTGACGCTGCGCTCCGAGCCCGTCATCGCGATGGCCACGCACAGCACGAAGAAGAGGGCCGCGAGCACCCCCGTGGTCTTGCTCAAGAACGTCGCGGCCCCCCGCCCGCCGAACACCGACGACGCCGATCCGCCGCCGAACGCGGCGCCCAGTCCTCCGCCGCCCTTGCCGGGCTGCAAGAGGACCACGATCATCAGGAGCACCGACACCAGGATGTGGAACGCGATCATCAATCCGTACAGGACGTCCATGGCTCACTCCGCGAAGTTCACGATCCTCGAAAACGATTCGGCGTCCAGGCTCGCGCCCCCGACCAGGGCCCCGTCCACGTCCGGACATGCCATCAGGTCCCGGATGTTGTCCGGCTTCACGCTCCCTCCGTACAGGATGCGCATGCCCTCGGCGACCTCGTACCCGAACAGGCCGCGCACAACCCCGCGCAGGAACTCGTGGACCTCCTCGGCCTGGGCCGGGGTCGCGGTGCGGCCGGTCCCGATGGCCCACACCGGCTCGTAGGCGAGGACCACCCGCGACGCCCCGGCCTCGTCGAGGCCCTGCATCGCGATGCGGACCTGGGTCTCGACCCGCTCCAGCGTGCGGCCCGCCTCCCGTTCCGCGAGCCTCTCGCCCACGCACAGGATCGGGATCAGGCCCGCCCCGAGCGCGCGCGCAATCTTGCGACGCACCAGGTCGTCGCCCTCCAGGTGGTGCTCGCGCCGTTCCGAGTGCCCCACGACCACGTGGGTGCACCCGACGCTCTGGAGCATCCGCGCGCTCACGTCCCCGGTGAAGGCCCCCTCTTCTTCGGGGCTCAAATCCTGGGCCCCGAGCGCGACGGGGCTGCCTTCCAGCACGCGGGCCACGGCCGGGATCAGGGGAAAGGCCGGCATCACCGCCACGTCGCAGTGGCGCGCCCGGGCCGTGCGGTGCGCCACCTCCCGGGCCAGGGCCGCGGCCCAGGCCGCGTCGCCGTGCATCTTCCAGTTGCCCGCGATCAGCGGGCGACGCTTCGGATTCATCTCATTAGACTTTCAAGTGGTCTGGCGCAGGGCCTCCACGCCGGGGAGCTCGCGCCCCTCCAGGAACTCGAGCGACGCCCCACCCCCGGTCGAGACGTGCGTGAAGAAGGGGCGCAGTCCCAGCCGGGACAGGGCGGCCACCGTGTCGCCCCCGCCCGCGACGCTCGTGCAGGTCGAGTGCGCGATGGCCTTTCCCACCGCCTCGGTCCCGGCCACGAAGGGCGCCTTCTCGAACATCCCCATGGGCCCGTTCCAGAACACCACCTTGGCGGTCGCGAGGCGCGAGGCATACGCCCGCGCGGTCTCGGGACCGATGTCGAGGACCATCGAGTCCTCCGGGATGCCCGCGACCGACACGACCTCGGTGGCCGCGTCCTCCGTGGCCTCGCGGGCCACGACGGCGTCCGTGGGCAGCAGGACCTCGACCCCACGCGCCTGGGCCTTCACCAGCAAGGTCCTCGCCACCTCGACCCGCTCGGCCTCGAACCGCGACCGGCCGACCGACAGGCCCTGCGCCACGAGGAAGGTGTTGGCCATGGCCCCGCCGATCAGGATGGCCTTGACCTTGCCCAGGAGGTTCGTCAGGACCCCGATCTTGTCCGCGACCTTGGCCCCGCCCACAAGCACCACGAAGGGCTGCTCCGGGGCCTGGAGCAGCCGCCCCAGGTGCGTCAGTTCCTTCAACATCAGGAACCCGGCGCCCTTGTGGACGAAGTGCTTCGGCAGGGCCGCCACCGACGCGTGGGCGCGGTGCGCGGCGCCGAAGGCGTCGTTGACGTACGCGTCTGCGAGGGCCGCGAGGCGCTGGGCGAACGCCTCGTCGTTCGCCTCCTCGTCCGGCTGGAAGCGCAGGTTCTCGAGGAGCACGACCTCGCCCTCGACGCGCTCCATGATCACCTTGCGCGGGCCGTCCCCGACCGTCTCCTCCGGCAGGAAGACCTCCTGGTTCAGGAGCTCCGCGAGCCGCTCCCCGACCGGGGCCAGGGAGAGTTCCGGCACGCGCTTGCCCTTGGGCCGGCCCAGGTGGGACGCCAGCACCACCTTGGCCCCCTGCTCGATGGCGTGCCGGATCGTCGGCAGCGACGCCTGGATACGCGTGTCGTCCGCGACGCGGCCCTCAGAGGTCAAGGGGCAGTTGAAGTCCACCCGGATGAAGACCCGCAGGCCTTCGAGCGACAGTTCCTCGACGGACTTGATTCCCTTCAACACGTCCATGGTCCGTCCTTCCTCCGACTCCCGGGACCGGTCCCGGTTCGCGGCGCGGACGATACCACAGGTCGCGCCGACGGCCCAAGGGGTTTCGACTGTTGGAGGAAGGCCGAGTGCCCGTGCAGTCACCGGGACACGGTCGAGGCCCGCACCCCCACGATGAGGACGCCGCCCTGCCACCGCTTGCCGGCCTGGAAGAAGAGGCCCCCGTCCCGGATGCGGACGCGGCTCTTCAGGGTGCCGTGCTCGATGGACAGTTTCAGGAACCGGTCGTCCTGCGCGACCCCGCGATAGACCACGGCGAAGGTCCCGCCGTCCGGCATGGGGACCTCGACGCGGCCCCCCCTCGCGACCTCGCGCTCGGTGGACGACACGAGGTCGTAGGACGCAAACCGGTCCCCGAAGGTCTTGCGCAGCGTCTCCCACAGGGGCTTGACCTGCTCGTGCAGGAAGGGAGGGGACTTCTTCGCGTGGATCACGATGACGCGGACGCGGACCAGGGGGTCCGCGGAGGCCCGGCGCGGCGCGATGGACAGGGCGCCCGCGACCACCAGGAAGACGAGGACCGCCGCACGCCCGCAGGAACCGAGGCGCCTCGCGTCCATGTCATCCCTCCTCCTCTTGAGAGTCCGCCTCGTGCCAGATCACGGTGGGCCTCTCGGGCCGGTCCGGGTCCTGGTCAATCAGGACGGTCCCGGATTCCACGTCATACGAATCCACGAAGCACTGGTTGCTCGGGAGCGCGGGCCGGGTCCACCACAGGACCCCGATCACCGCGGCCAGGACCATGGCCCCGACCGGGGCCAGGACCAGGACGGGGCGGCGCTCCAGGAGGCCGCGCAGACCGCGCAGCGCGGTCCCGGCCTCGGGCTCCGGCTCCCGCAGCCGCCGTTCCACCCCGGCCCAGCACTCGTCGAACGGCGGGACCGCCGTGGCGTCGGGCACGGCCGCGTCGCGCACCAGGCGGGACAGGTCGCGGAACATCCGGACGTCGCCCGCGCGCGCCGGGTCCGGCGTCCCGACCCCGTCCGCCTCCAGCATGGCCTTCCGCCGTCGGATCCCCCGAAACCACATGCCCGTCACCCTTCCCGACCGCCCACGTCCATCCCGAACCGCTCCCTCAGGACCGCCCGCAAGGCCATCCGGGCCGCAAAGAGCCGCGACATGACCGTCCCGGGCCGGACCTTCAGGACCGCCGCGATCTCGGGGTACGACAGACCCTCGACCTCCCGCAGAATCAGGATCTCTCGGTACGCGGGCCGGAGGGCCTCGAGCGCGGCCCGGACCGCGCGCAGGGACTCCTCCACCTCGACCGCGTCGGCGGGGTCGCCGGGCGGCCGAGGCCCCACCGGAAAGGGCTGCTCGTCCGCGGCCTGCGGCCTCGCGTCGTCCTCCAGGGCCTGCGGGGTTCGGATGCGCCGCCTTCGCGTCCAGTCCACGAAGGCGTGATGGGCGATCCGGTGCAGCCACGTGTGGAACGAGGCCGTCATCTCGAACTCGGGGAGTCCGCGCAGCGCCTTGGCGAAGGTCTCCTGGGTCAGGTCCAGGGCCGCATCCGGGTCCCGCGTCATGGCGAGCAGCATCCGATACACCCGTCTGTAATACCGCTCGGCCAGGACCCGGAAGGCGTCGCGGTCCCCTTCCCGCGCCGCCGCTACCAGGTCCCGCTCGAGGGCGTCCACCCGTCACCTCGTTGGACGATGCGGCCCCGTAGTCTATTCGCGCGGACCGCGGCGGACCGCGCCGTCCCGGCCGATCGTCCATTCCTCGCCGGGCGGGACGTGCGCCTCGATGCGACCCGCCAGAAGCGCCCCGTCCTCGATCCCCAGGGCGGCGTCCCCCTGGAGGACGACGTCGAGATCGGACCCCGGCGCCAGCCGGACCCCGCGCCCGATTCGCGCGCATCCCGCGGTCGAGGGGTCCTCGGTCACCCCCCGGGTCCGCCCGTCCACCCGCAGCCGCCCATACGGGCGGTCCGCCTCCAGCCGCACCCGGGAGCCGTCCCCGACCTCCAGGCCCTCCGAGAAGGGGGGGGCGCCGCGGACCCCGTGCCGGACCCCGAGGAAGACCCGGGCCTGCGGCCCCACTCCCCAGCCTCGGCCCACGCCGGCCCCGGCGAGGTCGGTCAGGCACGGCGCGACCTCGATCACGGCGGTGTCCGCGACCACGGCCCCGGCCTCGCGAAGTCGCCGGCGTCCCCCGGCGGCGAGGGCGGCCACCGTGGCCTCGTGCGAGTCCGGTCCGGTGAGGGTCTTGGTGGGCAGGAAGTAGGCGTCGCGGTCCAACAGGAGCACGCGGACGTCGCGCGCGTCCAGGAGGCTTGACAGGTGCTGGTTCAGCGTCTCGAAGGTGCTGGCCTGCACGACGCCGTCCCCGACTCGCACCGTCTTGCCCCGGTACAGGGTGGGCGGGAGGTCGGCCCGGACCGCATCCAGGGACACGAGGTTCGTGCAGATGTGGGCCAGCCGGAAGAGAGGGAGGCCGTCCGGGCCCTCGGCCTCCGAGAGGGCCCGGGGGCACACCGAGTACTCGACGACCTCGATGCGGCCCGTCGCCGGGTTGAACGCCGCGATCCCGACCTTCTCGTCCAGGCGGACCCGCGGGACCACGCTCAGGGTCATGGCCGCACGGGTCGCCACGTGGAAGCCGATGCGCGCCGGGTCCAGGGCCCGGGCCGCGGCGTTGTCCACGTTGTGCAGGACCAGGCCGCGCACGCCCTGGTCCCGCAGGACCTCCGCGCAGGACCGGCCGTCCCCGCCCGGTTCCAGAAGCGCCCGAAAGGCCCCGCCGTGGCCGTTCCCGGTCCACGACAGGCGCCCGTCGGGGTGCACCACCAGGTCCCCGTCCTGGTCGAGGCGTGGATGGACCCGCTGGCGCAGGAGGATCGTGAACTCCTTCGGGAATCCCCACAGGTCGCTCGACCGAAGCCAGTCGCGGGTCGGCTCCGCGGTGACGTCACTGACGAGGACCAGAAAGAAGGGCATCCGCCCGCTCTCGACCCCGGCCGCGAGGGTCTCGGCCGCGAACTGCTCGAGGAACGACCGCCCCGACACGGGGGCGACCGGGAACAGGCCCTTGGGCGGCTGGAATCCGAGGCGCGACACGAGTTCCCTCGCCCTCGGGTGGGCGTGCGCCTCCGCATAGAAGCGGGTCGAGGCCCCGCCCGCGAGCACGAGGGCGGCCCACTCCCCGGCCGCGAGCGATTCCCGTCCCGCCCGTTCGAACGTGGCGCGCTCGGCGCCGGGGATCACGGACGGCTCGACCGGGGTCAGGTCGCGCGGCACGACCAAGGCTGCGTCTCCGAGCAGGGCCGCCCGGTGCCGGGACACCCAGTCCAGGTCCACGCGGGACAACTCCTCGAAGAAGGTCGCGACGGCCTCGGGCCCGGCGCCGGCCAGGTACTTCGTGTACGTGCCGGCGAGCCCGACCGCGACGAGGCG
>DYKK01000185.1 GCA_020722625.1 Anaeromyxobacter dehalogenans | reverse complement strand
TCGCGTCTCCAGGGGAACCACGAAGCCAGCAAGTCGCGATCTTCAAATGAGGCAACGTCCCGATGACGAGGGGGCCAGGGATCGCGTCCCCAGGGAGGATCACTGGGCGCGGGCCGTGGATTCGAGCACCTCGCGCACCTTGCGGGTCAGGGCCTCGGGCGTGAAGGGCTTCGGCAGGAACCAGACGCCCGGGTCGAGGACCCCGTGGTGGACGATCGCGTTGTCGGTGTATCCCGACACGAAGAGCACCGCCGTTCCAGGCTTCAGGCGGACCACACGCTCGGCGAGTTCGCGGCCGTTCATCCCGGGCATCACGACGTCGGTCACCAGGAGGTGGATCGGACCGTCCCGGGCCTCGCACAGGAGCATGGCCTCGCCCGGGTCGCGAGCGACCAGCACCGTGTATCCCTGGGAGCGCAGAATTCGTTCGGCTGCGGATCGGACCAGGCCCTCGTCCTCGACCAGGAGGATCGTCTTGCCGGGCCCTGCGGCCTCCGGGACCGGGATCTGGTCGCCCGCCGCGCCCGCGGAGGCCGTTGCCTCCTCGCCGGACGCGCGCGGCAGGTAGATCTTGAACGTGGTACCGCGCCCGGGCTCGCTATAGACCGAGATGTCGCCCCCGGACTGCTTGACGATGCCGTAGCAGGTGGACAGGCCCAGCCCCGTGCCCTTGCCCATCGGCTTCGTCGTGAAGAACGGTTCGAAGAGGCGGGCCTGGGTCGTTGCGTCCATTCCGACGCCGGTGTCCGAGACCGCGAGCATCACGTACGGTCCCGGTGGCAGCGTGGCGTGGGCCGTCACCAGGGGCCCCTCCAGCAGCACGTTCGAGGTCTCCAGGGTCAGGGTGCCGCCGTTCGGCATCGCGTCCCGCGCATTCACGACCAGGTTCAGGAGCACCTGCTCGATCTGGCCGGGGTCGGCCATCACGCGACCCAGGTCCGGTGCGTGCGACGTGTGCAGGGCGATGTCCTCGCCCATCAGGCGTCGCATCATGCCTTCCATGCCGCGGACCACGGCGGCCAGGTCCAGCAGCGCCGGCTGCATCACCTGTTGCCGCGAGAAGGCCAGCAGTTGCCGGGTCAGGCCCGCGGCCCGCTCGGCGGCCGCGATGATCTGGTCGAGTTCCTGGACGCAACCCGCTTCGGTCTCGTGGGTCTGCCGGACGATCTGCGTGTAACTGAGGATGACGGTGAGCATGTTGTTGAAATCGTGCGCGACGCCGCCGGCCAGCCGTCCGATGGCCTCCATCTTCTGGGCCTGGCGCAACTGGGCCTCGCTCCTGCGCAGGGCCTCTTCGGCCTTCTGGCGCTCGGCGATCTGCCGGCGCAGTTCCTCGTTGGCCGCCCGCAGTTCGGCGGTGCGGTCGAGCACGCGCTGCTCCAGTTCCTCGTGCGCCCGGCGCAGTTCCTCGACCGCGGCCTTCCGTTCGGTGATGTCCACGGAGATGCCGAGCAGATAGACCGGTTGACCCGAATCGTCCAGGATGGGCACCTTGCGCGTGTGGAGCCAGCGCTCCCCGTGCGCGGTCTGGATCGGCTCCTCCGGGATGTCCACGACGCGGCCTACGCGCAAGGTCTCGCGGTCCCGCTCCGTGAAGAAGTCCGCCTGCTCGCGCGGGAAGAAATCGTAGTCGTTCTTGCCGATCAGGACGCCGCGCGACAGGCCGAGCAGTTCCTCGCCCGCGCGGTTGAAACGTTCGAAGCGCAGTTCACGGGCCTCCTTCACGAAGATCATGGTGGGGACATTCTCGACGATGGACTCGAGGAACCACCGGTGCTTGCGCAGTTCCTCCTCGGCGTGGCGACGGCGGCTGATGTCCTGGAAGACCAGCACCGCGCCTCGCGGTGGTCCCGTGCCGTCCAGAGCGGTCTGGTCCGCCCGCGCACCGGCATCGTTCTGGCCCGCCCGCCCGCCCGCGCCGGCCGGCCAGGGGCGCGCGCTGACGCTCACGACCCGGTCTTGCGCGGGGTCGTCGCCCCGGACGAGGACCTCGAAGTCCTCGACGGTGCCTCCATCGAGCACGCTGCGGAACGGGAGTTCGTCGGGGGTCAGGGGCTCGCGCGTGCCGGCGTGACACAGCCGGTATCGGAGCGACCAGTCCGACAGCGGCACTTCGTCCTCGCCGAGGAGCCGGATCGCGGACGGGTTCCTGTAAAGCGGGCGCCCGACGTGGTCCACGATGACCACGCCCTCGCCGAGGCT
Organism: Anaeromyxobacter dehalogenans; assembly: GCA_020722625.1. Taxonomy (GTDB): domain Bacteria; phylum Myxococcota_A; class UBA9042; order DTJE01; family DTJE01; genus DYKK01. Next base: position 4,435 of record DYKK01000185.1, on the reverse strand, counting down.
GTCAATGGCGTTGCGAAGGAAATCCCCGTCCATCATGCCTTCCGGTCCGGAGCCTCCGGGTTCCGTCTCCCGCGAGGAGGCCGCCGCCTCGCGAAGGAGACGGAGGCGTATTCAGGCGGTAACCCACCCGATCTCGATGGGATGGTCGCACCCGCCGGCCGCCCCCCACCCCCAGGCGTCCGACACCGGGTCACAACGGATTCACGGTGAGGGCCAGGGCCTGGCCCGGGTCCCAGCCGTTCTGCCAGCCGTCCTTGTCCCCGTATGCCCAGTGATAACCGCCGTCCACCGAGAACCGGAACCCGACGAGGTAGTCGCCCTGGGACGGGACGACGAGTTCCGCCATGTACTCGTAGTTGTTTCCGCAATCGAGACAGTCGGGGTTGTGGTCCGCGGGGACGAAGACCCAGTCCGGGCTCAGGAAGGGGTCGCTGCCCACCGGCCCGTACCCGATCTCCGCGCGGATCAGGCCGGGGTCTCCGGCGGCGTCGGTGATCCCGGCCGCATACACCCGGCCGTAGATCATCTCCGTGGACTGCCCCTCGTCCACTTCGATCGGGTCCGTGGGCCACTGGGTGTTCGCCCACAGGGCGAGGTCCTTGTCGATCACCCGGAGCACCTGCGCGAGGCTCGCGGTGACCACCCCGTCGGTGACGGCGACGTCGTAGTCCCCCGTGGGCACGGGGTCCGCCGGGCCGTTGAAGGTGATCGTGTTCGAGTCCTGGAGCGTGAAGGCGAACGAGGACATCGCGCCCTCGGGGCCGACCAGGACGTCCGTGACGATGTCGAATCCCGCTCCGTGGAGCGTGACCACGGCCCCGGACCCGGACGGATACTCGGCGGGGAAGACCGAGTCCAGGGCGAGCAGGCACTGCGGGTCGTCCACGTCCGTCAGGTCGTCGCAATCGTTGTCCACCCCGTCGGAGCAGGTCGCATCCCCGGCCGGTCCCTCGATTGCCGCGGGGTCCGGGTCGTTCACGCAGTCCCCGGTGGCCGGGTCGCACGAATCCAGGGTGCAGGCGTTTCCGTCGTCGCAGTCCTTGTCCGCGAAGACGCACGCCCCGGTCAGGGGGTCGCACCCGTCCACGGTGCACGGGTCCGCGTCGTCGCAGACCACCGGCGTGAACACGCAGTCCCCCGTGACCGGGTCGCAGGAATCGGTCGTGCAGGAATCGCCGTCGTCGCAGACGACCGGCACGTGCACGCACCCGCCGGTGAGGGGATCGCAGTCGTCCTCCGTACAGAGGTCCTCGTCCGAGCAGTCCTTGGGCACGTGGAGGCAAATCCCCGCGTCGCACATGTCCTCGGTACAGGCCGTGGCATCGGCGCAGTCCGCGTCCGTCCCGCACCCCGTGCAATCGGGGATCGGGTCATTCAGGCACCCGGTGGCCGGGTCGCACGAGTCCGCGGTGCAGGGGTCGCCGTCCCCGCACAGGACTTCGATGTGCACGCATTCCCCGCTGGCGGGGTCGCACGAGTCCGCGGTGCAGGCGTCCTCGTCGTCGCAGTCCATCGGGTCGTTGTGGCATTCGCCGGTGGCCGGGTCGCAGGAATCCACGGTGCAGAGGTCGTCGTCCGCGCAGTCCTTGAACTCGTTCACGCACTCGCCGGTGGCCGCGTCGCACGAGTCCGCGGAACAGGCATTCTGATCGTCACAATCAAGCGGGTCATGGACGCACTGGTCGCCGTCCTCGTCGCACGAATCCACGGTGCAGAGGTCCTCGTCCGCGCAGTCCGTCGGGGTCCCGGTGCAGTCCCCGGCCGAGCAGGCGTCGCCGGACGTGCAGAAGAGCCCGTCGTCGCAGGGGTCGCCCTCGGCGCGCGGCACCACCGAGCATCGGCCCGGCGGCACGAGGCAGGTGCGCTTCTCGCAAGCCGCGATCTCGAGGCCCGGGAAGGCGCCGTCGCACTCGTCGTCCGCCAGGCACAGGGCGATGTCGCTGTTGGGCCCGCGCGGAGTCCCCCAGTTCTCGTCCTGGAAGGGGTCCCCGTCCCAGCCCTCGTGCCAGACCGCGGTGTGCCAGTTCTCGTCCTTGCGCCCGTCGCCGGGCACCGCGTTCCGTTCCATCGAGCGGTCCGGGGTCCCGAGGTTGGGGTCCCCGTTGTAGCCCACGAGACCCGTGTACTTGACCTCGTCCAGCACGGTTCCATCCGGGGCCACGAGTTCGTACGTCCAGGGAGCCGAGTTGGGCAGGAGCATCTTGGTACTGGTCACCACGTCGGGGTCCACGTCCACCATCGAGACGTCCCGACCGTAGTCCGCCACCAGGAAGTACCCGAACGGCTCGATCACGAGGTTGTTGACGGTGTGGACGGCGTCGTCGAAGACCAGGTCCTCGCCCAGCATCGCGGCGCCCGTCAGTTTGTACCCGGCCAGGTTGTACGGGGCCCGGCTCATGTTGCGCAGTTCGAACCACTCGTCGTAGGTCGCGGACGGGAGGTTCGGGTTCTCGTTCGAGCCCATCCACATCAGTTCGTTCACGATGACGGCGCCGGCGCGCGGGGCGCCCCAGACGGTCAGTTTCGCCGCGGACGGCGGGTCGTACCCGTTCCCGGACCCGTCCAGGTCCCCGAACACGAAGGTGTAGCCGCCATCCGAGGACACGCGGGCCGCCATGTCCAGATAGCCGCCGAGGGCGACCTTCAGGCTTCCGAGATAGGTGATCGTGCCCCCGGTCACCTGCTCGACCTCGAGGGGCGCCCAGGTCCAGGAGGGGTCCTCGGCCGGGGAGGTCCCTCGCAGCCCGTAGCCGACCTCGGCCACGTACAGGCCGGGGTCCGCGGTGTCGTCGGCCGGGATCCCTTCCACCACGAGCGTCACCTCGATGCCGGTCAGGGTGTCTCCCTCGGACATCTCGTGCTCGGCCGGTCCCACGAACGTCAGGGTCAGGTCGGACTGCCCGCTCGGCCCGGTGTACCGATACGCGGCCTGAAGCGTGAAGGTGATCCAGCCGGTCGAGACCGCCACGTCCACGTCCCCGGGCTCGTGCGGCGGCGTGGTCACGACGATCTCGCCGTCCGACCTCGCCTCGAACGCGACCGGTTCCCCGGCGAAGACCACGTCCGTGGCCGCGGCCAGACCCGACCCCAGCAGGGACACGACCTGCCCGCCTGCGGCCGGTCCCTGCGCGGGTTCCACGGCCGTGAGGCCGAAGTGGCACTCGGGGTCGTCCGTGTCCGACAGCCCGTCGCAGTCGTTGTCCGCCTCGTCCGAGCAGGTTGAGTCTCCCATCGGGCCTTCCTTCGCCGTCTCGAGCTGCGTGTGAACACACTGGCCCTGGTCCTCGTCGCACGAGTCCGCGGTGCACTCGTTGTCGTCGTCGCAGTCCGGAGGGGCGCCCTCCACGCACCCGACCGCGGGGTCGCACGTCTCCACCCCGTCGCAGAACTGTCCGTTGTCGCAGGTCACCGGCTCCCCGGGCACGCACTGGCCGTTGGCGCACTGGTCCCCTTCGGTGCAGGCGTCCTTGTCGTCGCACGAGACGTCGTTCGGCGAGAAGACGCACCCGAGCGCGGGGTCGCAGGAATCATCCGTACAGGGATTGTCATCATCGCATGGAATGACCTCGAACGGGGCGCATTCGCCGTCCTGGCAAGTGCTGACCTTGGTGCAGACGCTGTCGTCCTCGCAGGTCTCGCCCTCGCGGACCGGGGTCATCGCGCACTCGCCCGTCTCGGGCTGACAGAGGTTCTGGAGGCAGAACGTGTCCGCCGAGGCGTCACAGGCGACGACCGTGCCCGGGTCCACCACGCACTGGTAGGGGAAGTGTTCGAGGTCACAGACGAGGGTCCCGTTGCAGAGGTCGCCGTCCTCGAACGCGGCGCAGTCCTCCGTCTTCGAGCAGTCGCACACGTTCGTCGCGCCGGGCGAGCACGCCCCCCCCTGGCAGGAATCCCCCTGGGTGCAGGCGTTCCCATCGTCGCAAGAGGTCCCGTCTTCGAGCGGTCGCCGGTCGCACGTCCCTCCGCCCACGTCGCGGTCGCAGAAGTACGTCTCGCAGGAACCGAGGTCGGCGAACTTGTCCTTGCAGTCGTCGTCTCCGCGGCACTCGCACGTCGCCGTGGGGACGCAGGACCCTGCCTGGCACTGGTCGCCCGTCGTGCAGGAATCCCCGTCGTCGCACGTCGTCCCGTCCGGCAGGGCCCGCTTCGCGCAGACCCCTCCGCCGGCCGTGTTGCAAAAGTACGTCTCGCACGGACCGAGGTCGTCGAACTTCCCCTGGCAGTCGTCGTCCGAGAGGCACTCGGGCGGCGGCGCGGTGTCCGGGACGTCCGGTCCGCCGTCCGGCAGAATATCCGGGGTCGGCCCGAGGTCGCTGCCGCCCCCGTTCCCCCCGCCCCCTCCGCACGCGGCGAACCACAGCAAACCCGCGATCCCGCCCATCCAGACCGTCCAGCGACTCTTGCGCATCGGACCACCTCCTCAAAACAGGTA
>DYKK01000184.1 GCA_020722625.1 Anaeromyxobacter dehalogenans | reverse complement strand
CCCCAGGGTGGTGAAATGATACGAAGCAAATTTCATGTCTATTCGAAGAATTGCGGAAATTGATGGCGGATTTGAGAGCCCGCGGGGGGAGGAAGGGGGTTGGACAGGTCCAAACCGGTGTCCAATCTTTGTCCAATCCCCGAACGGTTGCGAATCCGGAAACTCACGGAAATCACGAGGCCCTCCGCGTGGCACGCTCCTTGATTGGGTGGGCCGGCAGGTCGCCCCGATGCCTTCGGGGGCGCGGGGCGCGAAACACGGAGGTCGCCATGAACGTTCGAGTCCGGTCCGCGGCGGTCCACGGGATCGAGGGGACCCTGGTGGACGTGGAGGTGGACATGTACGCCGGGGTCGGGCACTTCGACATCGTGGGCCTGCCCGAGACCGCGGTCAAGGAGAGCCGCGTCCGCGTCCTGTCCACCCTGCGGGCCCTGGGGCACCGCGCGAACTCGCGGTGGATCACCGTGAACCTGGCGCCGGCGGACATCCGCAAGCACGGGTCCCTGTATGACCTCCCGATCGCCGTCGGGGTCCTCGGGTGCCTCGAAGCGTTCCCGGCCGAGGCCCTTGACCAGCGGATGTTCCTGGGGGAACTCTCGCTGGACGGGCGGTTGAGGCCGGTTCCCGGGGTCCTCCCCATGGTCGCGGCCGCGCGGGAGCGCGGCATCACCGAGGTGGTCGTCCCGCGGGGGAACGCGCCCGAGGCGGCCCTGGTCCAGGGCGTCCGCGGCCTGGCGGCCGACACCCTCCTGGATGCCGTGCGCTATCTGGCGGGACTGGGCGGGCTCGAACCCGCGGCGCCCGCGGTCGAACCCGAGGGAACCGGCGTGTTGCCGGACCTTCGGGAGGTCCGGGGGCAGGCCCACGCGAAGCGGGCGCTCGAGATCGCCGCCGCCGGAGGCCACAACCTCCTGATGGTGGGCCCCCCGGGGTCCGGCAAGACCATGCTCGCCCGGCGGCTGCCCTCGATCCTGCCGCCCCTGACGGACGCGGAGAGCCTGGAAGTCACCAAGATTTACAGCGTGGCGGGCCTGCTCCGGCGCCGGTCCGGGCTTGTCCGGACGCGGCCCTTCCGGGCCCCCCACCACACGGCGTCCGCGGTGTCCCTGGCGGGCGGAGGCTCCTTCCCGAGGCCGGGCGAGGTGTCCCTCGCGCACCATGGGGTCCTGTTCATGGACGAACTCCCCGAGTGGCGCCGCGATGTCCTGGAGGTCCTGCGACAGCCGCTCGAGGACGGCCACGTGACCATCAGCCGCGCGTCCGGGGCCTGTACCTTTCCCGCGAGGTTCATGCTGGTGGCCGCGATGAACCCGTGCCCGTGCGGGTTCTGGGGGGACCCGAGGCACCGATGCTCGTGTTCCCCCGCGGACGTGGCCCGCTACCGCGCCCGGGTGTCCGGCCCGCTGCTGGACCGCATTGACTTGCACGTGGAGGTCCCGGCGGTGCCCTTCCGCGACCTGGCTCGTGGCGAGGGGCTGGGGGAGTCGTCGGCCTCGATCCGCGATCGCGTGCTCCGCGCAGCGGGCGCTCAGGCGCGGCGTCTCTCCGGGACCGGGGTCGCCTGCAACGCCCGCATGTCGCCGACGCAGGTCCGGGAGTTCTGCGGGGTCCCGCCCGAGGCGTCCCGCCTTCTCGAGGCCGCCATGGAGCGGCTCGGGCTATCCGCGCGGGCCGTGGACCGGATCTTGAAGGTCGCGCGCACCATCGCGGACCTGGACGGGGCGGAACGACTCGAAACGGTTCACGTGTCCGAGGCCATCCAGTACCGGCTGCTGGATCGGCGGGTGTAGGTGCTCCAACCCCCAGGGGACGGGGCGGAAGGGCGCGGCCGGCGCCCGGGATCGCACACAGGAGGTCACCGCATGGGCAAGAAGATCGAAACAACCGGACGGACCAAGGAACTCGAGGAACTGATCGCCGCGCTGGACAAGCAGTTCGGCCAGGGGACCCTGATGCGCATCGGGGACGGGCCGGCCGAGCGGTTCCCGGTCTTCCCGTCCGGGTCCTTGTCGCTGGACCTCGCGCTCGGGATCGGGGGCATCCCCCGGGGCCGGATTGTCGAGGTCTTCGGACCGGAGTCCACGGGCAAGACGACCCTGTGCCTCGAGGGCGTGGCCCAGGTGCAGAAGGCGGGCGGGGTCGCGGCGTTCGTGGACGCGGAGCACGCCCTGGACATCCGGTACGCCCGGCGGCTCGGGGTCCGCGTCGAGGACCTGCTCGTGTCCCAGCCCGACTGCGGCGAGCAGGCCCTGGACATCGTCGAGGCCCTGGTCCGCAGCGGGTCCGTGGACGCGGTGGTCGTGGACTCGGTCGCGGCCCTGGTGCCCCGGGCCGAGATCGAGGGCGACATGGGGGACCAGCACGTGGGGCTCCAGGCCCGGCTGATGAGCCAGGCCCTGCGCAAACTCGTGGCCGCGAGCCACCGGCACGGGTGCACCATCCTCTTCGTGAACCAGTTGCGCACCAAGATCGGTGTGATGTTCGGCAACCCCGAGACCACGACCGGCGGCAATGCCCTGCGGTTCTATGCGTCCGTGCGCCTGGAGGTGCGCCGCGTCGCGACCCAGAAGAACGGAAAGGAGGCCACGGGCAACCGGACGCGCGTCAAGGTGGTGAAGAACAAGCTGGCGCCGCCATACACCGAGGCGGAGTTCGACATCGTGTTCGGCGAGGGGATCGACCACGTGTCCGACCTGCTCGAGGTCGGGGAGCGGCTCGGGGTCGTCGTCCGGTCCGGGGCGTGGGTCTCGTGGCGCGAGGAGCAACTGGGCCAGGGCCGCGAGCCGGCGTACCGCCGCCTCAAGGAGGACCCGGACCTCCTGCGGTCCCTGGAGGCGGACGTCCGCGCGGCGTTCGAGCGCGGCCTGTCCGGGGAGGGCTGCCTGGAGGCGGCGGCGTGAGGTCGTCGTGGAATGGGGACGGACGCGAGCGCGCGCCCGCGTCCCCGGGGGGGCGTTGGCGGGGCTTGGTCGCGCTCCCGCGATGGGGCCCTGGAAGGCGGCCGAAATCCGCCATCAATTTCCGCAAGTCTTCGAATATACATGACATCTGCTTCGTTTCATTTCACCACCCTGGGGCCGCGACTTCCAAGTCGCGGCCGGCACGAGACCGCGACAAATCAAGGTGTTCCGTCGTTTTTCCGAGATCGGGACGGCGGATCGTGGGCGGATGGTCAGGTCGGCCGTGTCCACGTCCTCGCCAGGGCCAGGGCCCCGGCCTTGTCCATGGGCTGGTTGTCGTGGCCGCAACGGGGGGAGAGACAGCAGGAGGGACACCCCGCATCGCATCGGCATTCCGCGAGGTGCCGGGCCGCTCGGCCGAGGATGGACGGCAGGTCGTCGAGGAGCCGTTCCGCGAGCCCGATCCCCCCCTCGTGCCCGTCGTAGAGGAACAGGGCGGGCCCGCCCCCGCGCGGGGAGCGCAGCGTGGAGAGCCCGGCCAGGTCGGACGGGTCGCAGGCGAGCGCGAGCGGCGCGAGGCCCACGAGCGTGTGCTCGAGGGCGTGCAGGGCCCCGAGCAGGTCCTCGGCGGGAGGCGGGGCCTGTGACCCCGCCCCTCCCGGCGGGTCCTCCATCTCGATGAACACCGTCGTGGTCTCGAAGGACCGGGGCGGGAGGTCGAGGTCCGCCCCGCCGACCACGCGGCCGTACCGCTTGCGCAGGAAGCCCGTGACGCGGTGCGTGACCCGGATGCGGCCCAGTGTGGCCGTGGCGCCCCGCAGGGGCCTGGTGCGGGTCTCGGAGACCACCTCCACGTCCTTCTGGACCAGGGCCTGGGTGTGGTGGTCCACGTCCTCGCGCCGCAGGGTCGCGACCAGCCCGGCAAGGTCCAGGGACTCCGACACGTAGGTCCGTGCCTGGTGCAGATAGACCGCGCCGGGATGGACCTCGCGCAACGCCCGATCGAGGTCCATCGTCTCGAGGAGGTTGCGCGTGCCGGCCTCCACGACCGCGACCGAGGTCTCGCCGATCCGGTCGAGGTGGACCGCCTCGTGGGGCCGGGTCGTGCCGGCATACAGAAAGCCCCGGTCCGAGGCGCGCAGGAGCCCCCGGGCCTGGAGCGCCCGGACGATGTCGCGGTCCGGGACGCGGTCCTCCGGCACGTCGAGGGGCATCTCGCTCGCGGCGCACAGCAGGTGGCCGGCCAGGATGTGCTCGTTCGCGAGGTCCACGGTCGCGGGTTCGTAGGTCCGCGCCAGGAGGGGCTCCGGGTGCCTCAACAGGTACTGGTCGAGGATGTCGTCCTGCGCGACGAAGACGCCCACGGACTCGCCGCCCCGGCGGCCCGCGCGGCCGAGTTGCTGCCAGAACGCGCTGACCGACCCCGGATACCCGGACAGGACCACCGCGTCGAGGTCCCCGATGTCCACCCCGAGTTCCAGGGCCGAGGTCGAGACGAGGCCCCGCAGGGTCCCGTCCTTGAAGGCGCGCTCGACGCGGCGGCGCTCCTCGGGGAGGTAGCCGGCGCGGTAGGGGGCGATCGGGGCCTCTCCGGCGAGGCTCGCGAGGAACTCCGCGGTCCGCCGGGCCCTCGCGAAGCACAGGGTCTTGCAGCCGGCCCCGACGAGGGCCAGGAAGACGTCCCGCGTCTGGAGGGCGGCGGAGCGGTCGTCCGGGCGGGACGCGTCGTAGAGGAGGAGGTGGCGCGCCCCGGACGGGGCCCCGTCGTCCGACACGACCTCGCAGTCGCGTGAGGTCAGGCGGGCTGCGTGCTCGGCCGGGTTGGCGATGGAGGCGGAGGCGAGCACCACCCGAGGGGTGGCGCCGTATGCCTGCGCGACCCGCAGGAGCCGGCGCACCACCTGGGCCACGTGCGACCCGAACACCCCGGTGTACCGGTGTGCCTCGTCCATCACCACGAAGGACAGGTGGTGAAAGAACCGGCGCCACAGGCCGTGGTAGGGGAGCGTCTCGTGGACCTCGTACGGATTGGACAGGACGATGCGCGCGGTCTGCCGGATGCGGGGGCGGCGCGCGCGGGGGGTGTCCCCGTCATAGACCGCGGGCGCGAGGTCGAGGCCGGTCGCCTCCTCGGCCCGCGCCAGGACCTCCATCTGGTCGTTGGTCAGGGCCTTGAGGGGGTACAGGAAGAGCGCGGTGGCGTCGTCGTCCCGCGCGAGGGCGTCGAGCACGGGCAGCAGGAAGGCGAACGTCTTGCCGGACGCGGTGGGCGTGGCCACGACCACGTCCCGCCCGCGGGCCACGGCGTCCAGGGTCCGGGCCTGGTGCTCGTACAGCGAAGAGATCCCGGCCGCGTCCAGGAACCGGCGGGCGGCCGGGTGCAGGGACTCCGGGACGGGCACGCGCCGGCCCTCGCGCGCGGGCAGAACGTGGACGGAGGCGATCTGACCGCGATACCACGGCGCCGACCGCAGGACCGCCTGCACCTCGGTACCGGTCATGTGACCTCCAGGTCCGCGACCATGCGCGCGAACAGCCGGACCATCTCGACCATGTCGTCGCGGTTGTGCGCCGCGATGGCCGCGAGCAGCCCGACCCGGCCCTCGGGGTCCGCGAGGTAGTCCTGGTAGAAGGCCGGGACCAGGTCCCCGGGGAGGTCGTCGTGCCGTTCCAGGCCGAGGACCTCGCGGGCGAGCGTGCCCAGGCGGCAGTCGCTCACGCGGCCCCGCCACACCCTCCTCGCGTGGGGGAGCAGATCGAAGTGGGCGGGGTCCTCGGCCGGGTCCAGCCCGTAGTACGCGGCTCGCTGGCACAGATAGGGGTAATCGAAGGCCCGGCCGTTGAAGGTGACGAGGGCCGCATGGGCCGCGAGGGTCCGCCCGGTCTCGCGGATCAGGGCCTCCTCGGCCTCGGGTCGGGCCGCGACCAGTTGCCAGACCTCGATGCGATCCGGACGCACCCTGGCAAACCCGCACACGATGACCGGGCTCCCTCCGAACAGGCCCATGGTCTCGATGTCCAGGAACAGGACCTGGTCCGGGTCGAAAAAGGACACGACCCTGAGGGCGTGGAGGTGCCCGCGCCCGGCCCGGGCCGCCACCTCGGCCATCACGCCGGCCGCGTCCCCCCGGTCCACGAGGCGGCACAGCCGGCGCGCGTCCCGGCCGAACCGGGGGTGGTCCACCAGGTGCGACAGCGTGGACCGGCCGCCGGTCGCCAGGCGTCCCGCGGTCGCGTCCCGCACGCCGGGCACGAGCCACAGCGACCCGAGGATCGCCTCGCGCGCCCGCTCGCGGGACGGGGGCGTCCACGCCAGGGGTTGCTCGAACCGGACCTCCAACAGGTCGTCCCGACCCCCGACCGGCTTCCCGCCCAGGGCCTCGGCCGGCGAGCGACCCCGGTACGCGGCTTCCCATCGCCCGGCCAGTTGCCTCGCCCCGGCCCAGTCCACGGGCGCGGCGGTCTCGGAACGGCGCGTGTCCGGAGCGGGCCTCGACACGACGCCGTCCCGCTCGCGCAGTTCCTCGAGCCTCCTGCGCAGCACTTCCGCGATCTCGCCGTGCCGGTCCCGGGCCATGGAGACTCCCGACGGGTCGGACCCAGTGTAGCGCAGGACGATTCAGGCGGCAGGGGGCCGGGGGTGCCGTGCTGCCGAGATCGGCACGGAGGACCGAAGGAGGACACGTTCCGTGGACAGGTTCCGTGGCAGTGGACCGTGACACTGTCTCTGAACCTGCCCTCTGAACCTG
>DYKK01000183.1 GCA_020722625.1 Anaeromyxobacter dehalogenans | reverse complement strand
CGCGCTGGGAGATGGGGCCCCAGTCGCGGCCCCAGGGTGGGGAAATGAACCGAATCAGATTTCATGTATATTCAAAGACTTGCGGAAATTGACGGCGGAGTTGGGAACCGGGACGCCGGACAAGGTCCACGAGATGGACGTTGACGAACGGGGCCCGGTGCCGGATGCTTCTTCGGGTGCCGGGAAGGGAGCGAGCGATGGCGCGAGGAGCCGGGAAGGCGAGCGGGTGGACGGGGTTTGCCTGGATGCTGGCGAGTCTGGCCCTGGGGTCGTCGTGCGGGGGCGGGACGGCGCCGGACGCCCTGGAGGTCGAAGACCTGTCCGAGGCGGGCGAGGCGCTCCCGGGGGAGGTTCCGGGGGACGACGGGGGGACTCCGGACCCGGGGATCGATGCGGAGGGGACCCAGGACACCCTCGCGGTCCTGCGGGCCGGGGCGAGCGAGGTCGTGTTCCGGGAGACGGCGCCGGGGGTCTTCGAGGTCACGCTGGCGCGGGGCGGCGAGCCGCTGCTCCGCCTGGGTCCCGATGCCTTCGCGCTGGGTCGCGTGGACGCGCTGGAGGCGGCCCGGTCGTACGACCCCTGGACCCTGTACCCTGCGTCGGGCGCGACGGATTTCGTGGACCCGCCCGCGGGGCTCGCGTTCCTCGAGCCCACCGCCGCGGAGGTCCTGTCCGCGGAGGGGGCGCGGGTCCAGGCGAGACTCCGATATCCGGAAGGGGTGGCGGCCCTGCTGACCGTGGCGGTCCACGCCGAGGACCGCTTCGAGGTCCGCCTGACCCCCGAGGAGGGAGGACCCCCGCTCGCGTACGTCCGCCTGCGCGCCCACGCGAGCCCCGGCGAGGGGTTCTACGGGCTCGGGGCGTGGCACGACCACGTGAACCACCGGGGCCGCACGCGGGCCATGCAGATCGAGGTTGACCTGGACTCCGAGAACGCGAACAACGAGGGCCATGCGCGCATCCCGCTCCTGATCGGGACGCGCGGTTGGGGGGTGTTCGTGGACTCGCTCGCCGGGATGGTCTTCGATGTCGCGACGCAGGCGGACGACCTGATCGAGGTAACCGTAGGGACCGGCGAGGCGACCCGCGACGGCCTGTCGTTGTTCCTGATCGGGGCCGGCCACCCTCTTGACGTCACGAAGCACTACTACGACCTCACCGGAGCGCCCAGGCTCCCCGCCCCCTGGGCGCTCGGTCCCTGGGTCTGGCGGGACGAGGGCGTGGACCAGGGGAAGGTCCTCGCGGACCTCGAGGCCATCCGGGACCACGACCTGGCCGCGTCCGGGTACTGGATCGACCGGCCCTACGCGAGCGCGGTCAACTCGTTCGACTTCGAACCGTCCGACTACGACGACCCCGCGGCCATGGTGGCCCGCGCGAACGCCCTGGGCTTCCGCATGGCCCTGTGGCACACGCCGTACGTGGACCCCAAGGACGAGGACTCGCGGCCGCTGTACGACTTCGCCAAGGAACACGGCTACTTCCCACCGCTCATCGGCGTGACCTTGGACAAGTGGGGGCCGCTCGTGGACTACACGAACCCGGAGGCGTACGCCTGGTGGCAGGGACTCCTGGGGGCGTACCAGGACCTGGGGATCGAGGGGTACAAACTGGACTACGCGGAGGAGGTGGTCCTGGGGGCGTTCGGGGTGCGGACGCCGTGGCTGTTCCACGACGGGAGCGACGACCGGACCATGCACCACCGGTACCAGGAGTGGTACCACCGCGTCTATTCCGAGATGCTGCCCGAGGACGGCGGCTTCCTGTTGTGCCGGACCGCGACCGTCGGGGACCAGGTCCACGGCCCGATCCTCTGGCCCGGGGACCTGGACGCGACCTTCTGGCCACATGGCCATGAGTTCCTGAAGGACGGCTACCCCAAGAAGGCGGTCGGGGGCCTGCCCGCCTCGATGATCTACGGGCTGTCCCTCGGTCCGTCGGGCTTCCCCTTCTACGGCGCAGACACCGGGGGCTACATCCACGCCCCGCCCGACAAGGAACTCTTCACGCGGTGGTTCCAGCAGACCGCGTTGTCGTCCGTGATGCAGGTCGGGAACGGGGCGAGCACGGTGCCGTGGGAGACGGGCGGCCCGGACGGCTACGACGAGGAGATGCTCGACTGGTACCGGACCTACGCCCGGCTCCACCTGCGCCTGTGGCCGTATGAATGGACCTACGCCCTCGACATCCCGCGCACGGGGCGGCCCATCCAGCGCCCGTTCGGCCTGCAATACCCCGACCTGGGCGAGCACCCGTGGGAGGTCTATTTCTTCGGGGACGACCTCCTGGTCGCGCCGGTCCTGGAGCGGGACGCGCGCGAGAAGGCCGTCGTGTTCCCGCCCGGGCGGTGGGTGGACTGGTGGGACGGGACCGTGTGGGAGGGTCCCCGGGAGGCCACGGTGCCGGCGCCGTTGTCGAGACTGCCCCTCTACCTGCGGGAGGGGGGCCTCGTGCCGATGCTGCGGCCGACGATCGACTCGCTCGCCCCGACCACGGAGCCGGACCGGGTGGATTCGTACGCGACCACGCCGGGAATTCTGTATGTCCGGGTCTGTCCCGGAGACGAACCCACGGAGTTCCACGTCTTCGACGGGACGGACCTGGACCAGGTGCGCGAGGGTCCGACGCTCCGGATCGGGTTCGACGCAGGCGCCGCGTTCCGGGACGGGGCGGTGTTCGAGGTGTACGACGTCGCCGGGCCTCCGGACGAGGTGACGATGGACGGCGTCCCCGTGCCGGCGGCCGGTTCCCCGGAGGACCTCGCGGGTCCCGACGCCGGGTGGTGGTTCGATGCCGAGGACGTGCCCCCGTTGAGGATCCGCGTCCCGGACGGCGCGCATGCCATGGTGGCCATCTGGTCGGAGTGACCCATGTCGCCGGACTTCCCCGTGAGCCCCGAGAAGCAACGCGCCCTGGCGGAGCGGATGGAGCGCCTCGGGGTGCGCGAGGAGGACCTGGAGGAGTCCTTCATCCGGTCCGGGGGACCGGGCGGCCAGAAGGTCAACAAGACCTCGTCGTGCGTGCAACTGCTTCACCGGCCCACGGGGGTCCTGGTGAAGTGCCAGGAGTCCCGGTCCCAGGCCCTCAACCGCTTCCTGGCCCGCCAGGTCCTTCTCGAGCGCATCGAGGAACGGCTCCTCGGCGAAGAGAGCGCCCGCCGGCGCGAGGCCGCGCGCCTCCGCCGCCAGAAGCGCAGGCGGAGCCGGCGGGCGAAGGAGAAGATGCTCGAGGACAAGCGCCGTCGCGCGGACGTCAAGGCCGGGCGGCGCCCGCCGGACCCGGAGGGGTGAGGCCGGTCCCAAATCCGCCACCAAGAGGCGGCGGCTTCCAGCGGTCCCTGCGGCCCGACTCGCGCCGCGAAGCCCTCGTCTTCATGATGAGGGAGTGTTCACGTCACCGCCCACGTCCGCCCCAGGGATGTGTGCTTCACGGTCGTCCTGGCACGCCGGCCGTCCGGACCCTCCAGGACGAGGGTGTAGGTCGCGTTCGGACGCGGCCCCGCCAGCACACGCACGGACGCGACATGGCCCGTGTAGCCGGTGTAGATCCCGGCGAGCATCCGGACCGCGGTGCCCTTCGCGAGGACCGCGGCGTGCGACGCCGCTTGCGGCTCCGGCCGCTCCGCGGGGGCTTTCGCGCGCGTCCTGGCCGTCCTTCCGGTCGCCACCCGCGCCGGCGCAGTCCCTGCACAACGCCTTCCAGCGCGCCTTCGGAAGTGGTCAGTCTGCTGGCGAGGGCCGCGTCCAGCGCGAACCCGTCCTCCGACGCTGGAGCCTGAGCCGGCCATGCGGCGTAAGGACGAGGGCGATGAGTATGGTGCCGTCCATCCAAGGACGTCCTGCCTGCGGCCGTCTCCGGCCGCTGGAAGCGGAAGCGCACGGGAATCGAACCCGCCCGCGCCGGGATCGCCGACCAGGACCCGGGCGCTTCCGGGGGGGATTGTAGTCCAACCTGAGTTCCACTGGAGACGCGAGCACTGCTCCCCCGTCACCGGGACGTTGTCGCATTTGAAGAGCGCGTCAAGGTTCCTTCCTGGTTCCCCTGGAGACGCGAGCACTGCTCGCGTCTGGACGCGCGAGCACTGCTCGCGCCATCCGCCACCGATCTGCAAAAAACCACAGAATTCCAGGCGATGCCGTCACAGAGGGCAGAGTCAGTGGACAGGTTCAGTGTCAGTGCCAGTGACAGGACCACGTTGGACGCGGGGGGCGGGGCGCCGGGACGGCTCAGGCGGCCTCTGCGTGTCTCCGTTTTGCAGCGGCCTCACCCTCCGCTCTCAGCGATGCGGGTCAGGTTCTCCACATGCGTACTGAAGCCGCCCGAAGACCTCCGCCTGAACCTCGTCAGGCCGGCGCCAGCGGTCACGCCCTACCGGTCGGCCGGTTGCGCTCGCTGTCCCAGTAGGGGGACAGGCGGCGCAGGTTCGCGACGATGCGCGGGAAGACCTCGAGGACGCGGTCCACGTCGTCGCCGGTGTTGTAGCGGCTGAGGCTGAACCGGACCGACCCGTGGACCGCGGTGAACGGGACGTTCATGGCCTTGAGCACGTGCGACGGTTCCAGGGACCCGGATGTGCACGCGGACCCGGACGAGGCACAGATCCCCTCCGCGCTCAACTGGAAGAGCATCCCCTCGCCCTCGATGTAGTGCACGGCCACGTTGGTCGTGTTGGGCAGGCGCGGGGCGTTGCGGCCGTTGACCTCCAGAGACGGGATGCGCTCCATCAGGCCGTTCTCGAGCCGGTCGCGCAAGGCGCGCACGCGCTCCTCGTCCGAGCGGCGTTCCGCCGCGAGGGTGCACGCCCGGGCCATGCCCACGATGTAGGGGACGTTCTCGGTCCCGGCCCGGCGGCCCCCCTGCTGGTGCCCGCCGATGAGCAGGGGTTTCATCGGCGTCCCCCGCCGGACGAACAGGACCCCCACCCCCTTGGGGGCATGCAGTTTGTGGCCCGAGAACGACAACAGGTCCACGTGCCGCAACGACCCCTTCAGGTTCAGGGGGAGTTTCCCCGCGGACTGGGTCGCGTCCGTGTGAAAGAGGATCGCGGGGTCCGTCTCCTTGGTCAGGCGCGCGAGCTCGTCCACCGGGAAGATTACGCCGGTCTCGTTGTTCGCGTGCATGACGGTGACGAGCAGCGTGTCCTTGCGCAGGGCCCGGATGAAGTCCCGCACGTCGAGCATCCCGTCGGAGTTCACGGGGAGGAACGTGACCTCGTACCCGCTGCGCTGGAGGTCCTTGCACACCTCGAGCACGGCCGGGTGCTCCACCGCGGTCGTCACGATGTGGCGGCGGGACGGGTTGGCCCGCGCGACCCCGAGGATCGCGGTGTTGTTGCTCTCGGTCGCGCACGAGGTCCACAGGACCTGCTCGGTGCTCCCGATGCCCAGGAAGTCCGCCACGGCCCGCCGCGCCCTCGCCACCGCGTCGGCCGCGGCCCGGGCCGCGTCGTACATCGAGGACGGGTTGAAATAGACCTCGGTCAGGTACGGGACCATCGCCTCGAAGACCTCGGGGGCCACGGCGGTGGTCGCGTTGTTGTCCAGGTAGATCACGTCTCGGGCCATGGTTCGCCTCGGCTGCGCCTAGACCGCGATCACGCGGATGCGCTCGTCCAGTTTGTCCTTCAGGGTCTGCTCGATCATCATCTTGAGGGTCATGCCCGCGCCCACGCACCCCGCGCACGCCCCGCGCAGGTGCACATAGACGATCCAGTCCTTGATGTCCACGATCTCGACGTCGCCCCCGTCCTGCCGCAGCCCCGGCCGGACGTATTCCTCAATCAGGGCCTCGATGCCCTTGGCGAACTGGTAGGGGGAGAGTTCCGGCCTCTCGCCCACCGAGGGCGGGCGCTGGGTCGGGGCCTCGCGCGGCGCGGTTTCCTGGCGGCCCCACACCTCGTCCAGCAGGTCCTGGAGCCCGCCGGGGGCGTGGTGGCACGTGGTGCACGCCCCCCCGGCCTTGGTCGCGTTCGTGATGTCCTGGATGGTGCGCAGGTTCAACTCGCGGATCTTGCGCTTCAGGTACGGCTCGGTCAGCGAGAAGCACTTGCACACGATGCGCCCTTCCTCCTGCTCGTGCGGGAGGATGTCCACGCCGAGTTCCCTCAGGTCCACCCCGCGCCGCCGCGCCCAATCGAAGACCGCGGCCTGGAGCGCCTCGGCCCCCATGACCGAGCAGTGGATCTTCTGGGACGGCAGCCCGCCCAGGTACTTCACGATCGCGGCGTTGTCCACCTTCAGGGACTCGATGGGCGTGTAGCGGCCCTCCTCGAGGATGGCGCAGAGGGCCTCGGACGAGGCGATGGCCGAGGTGCAACCGAACGTGAGGTACTTCGCCTCGACGATCCGGTCCTGGAGCGGGTCGGTCGGGTGACGCTCCACGCGGAAGGTGAAGCGCATGGCGTCCCCGCACACGATGGACCCGTGCTCGCCCACGCCGTCGGGGTCCTGGACCTCCCCGAGGTGGGTCCCGGGCTTCCCCTGGACCGCGTTCATGAAGAGTTCCTTGGTCTTGTCGCTATACTCCCAGGCCATCGTGGCACCTCCGCGCGCCCCGGGCGTCAAGGTACGCGCCGGCCCCGGGGCTGTCAAGGCGCCGAAGCCCCCCCAACTCCGCCATCAATTTCCGCAAGTCTTCGAATAAACATGGAATCTGATTCATTTCA
>DYKK01000507.1 GCA_020722625.1 Anaeromyxobacter dehalogenans | reverse complement strand
ATTTGCTTCGTTTCATTTCACCACCCTGGGGCCGCGACTTCCAGGTCGCGGCTGACACGAAACCAGGACATATCAAGGTGTTCCGTCGTGCTGCCGAGATCGAGGTGGCGGACCGTGGGGGGTCCGGGCGGGGTGTGCGCCGCCGACTCACCGCAGCAACATCATCGAACTCACGGCGACATTCTCCCACCACGCCGAACTGTGCCACAGTTGATGCCACTTCAGGGGTCAAAATCGGTCGTTTTCAGTGCAGACAAGTGCACGAAGGGTGAAGGGCGCGATCCTTGTCTTCCCCGCATCATGATTCGTTTTTCTTTGTGCCGAAGGTGGGAATCGAACCCACACGGGGCCAGGCCCCACGGGATTTTGAGTCCCGCGCGTCTACCAGTTTCACCACTTCGGCAAGGAGCCCGAAACCACTGGAAGTGTAGGCCGGGACCCGCGGCCGGTCAAGCGCCGCTCGAAGGCGGGGGCACGACCGTCCGGACGTCGAAGTCGGGCGGGTCGTGCAGGGCCTTCTTGACCGCGCAAAGGCTCGCGGAGCGGGCCAGGGCGTCGCGGTAGCGCTCCGGGAACGACGGGGGGACGCGGACCTCGAGGTCCACGCGGGCGAGGCGCCTGCGGACCTCGTCCCAGTGGGAACGCTGGAACAGGTGCACGCCGTCGGTCGGGAGGCCGTGGGCCTGGCAGAAGCGCAGGACGTAGATGCCTGCGCACGTCCCGATGGACGCGAGGAACAGCGTGTAGGGCTCCGGGGCCGAGCCCTCGCCGCCCGACTCTGGGGACTGGTCGGTCAGGATGCGCTGGCGGCCGTCGGCCGCCTCGACCTTCAGGCCGCCCGGGAACGTGATCGTGAACTCCATCGTCGCCTCCGCAATTGGGTCCTGCCGGGGGACCCGGGCGGACACAGGATGTGCATCCGGAAATCGGACGGCAAGGGTCCTGGTCAGGCCCCGCGAGGGAGGCTGCTGAAAAACGGGGACACCCAGAGGCCGCTTGTGCCGTCGCGGCGCCCCGGCCCCGCGTCCGACGTGGTCCTGTCACTGACACTGAACCTGTCCACTGAATCT
>DYKK01000506.1 GCA_020722625.1 Anaeromyxobacter dehalogenans | reverse complement strand
GCCCTGTCCCCCGCGACCAACGCGGACCTGGCACTGACACTGACACTGTCCGCTGACCCTGTTCACCGAACTTGTCCTCCTTCGGACTTGGGGACGGCCCCCATTCCGAAGTATCCTTGACGCCGATGAACGCTCGGAGCATCCGATGAAGCCCATCCGATTCGTGATGACGGCGGTGCTGGCGCTGGGATTGGTCGCGCGAGCGGAGGCCCGGCCCCTCGTGGCGTCGGACCGGTTCGTGACCCTCCAGCAGGGGGAGGTCGAGGTCGGGCTCGACGGCGTGCTCGGCCTGTCGGCGGGGAAGGCCGGGGAGCAGGCGGCCGTCGCAACAGGGTACCGGCACGACCGCCACGGCGGCCTGTCCGTGGCCGTCGGGGTCAGCGACGAGGTGGAGGTGGGTGCGGCCGTGAGCGCCGTGAAATGGGACCGGAACCTCGGGCGGGAGTTCGGCGGTGTCGAGATGTACGGAACCTGGGGCTTCCTGCCGATCCTGGGCGTGGAGGCGGGGGTCCTGGTGTCGGGGTTCTCCCACGCGAACGACGACCTCGCGCTCCACCCCGCCCTGCGGGTCGGCATCCCGTTCCGGTTCACCCTGATCGAGAGCGTGCTCGCCGTGTTCTCTCGCACGGACTTCCTGATCGGGTTGCGGCGTGACCGGACCGGGGCCGAGTGGTTCACGGACCTCGGGTGCACCGTCAACGCGACTCCGTGGCTCTACGTCGAGGCGTACGCGGGCCTGGCCAAGTCCCTCGCCGGCGGCGGGGCCGGCGCCCCCCTGTTCGGGGGAACGGGTCCGGACCGGGGCCCGCTCGCGATCCCCGCAGGGGTGGGCGCGGGGGTCACGCTGCTCCGGCGGTTCGACGTGTTCGCCTCGTTCAACTTCGAGGACCTCCGGAAGGCCGACGCCCGGAACCTGGTCCTGTCGCTCGCCGCGCGATTCTGATGCCGCGGCCTCGGGAGGTGTCCGGCCATGAGGAATTCAGTCGCAGAGGGATGGCTCGCGGTCGTCGTCGCGGCCGCAAATGGAGCAACGCCCCGTCCCCCGCCTCCAACGTGGCCCTGCCACTGTCACTG
>DYKK01000182.1 GCA_020722625.1 Anaeromyxobacter dehalogenans | reverse complement strand
CGCCGTCCGCAGGGGCGTACTCGGAGGCTTCGGGGTCGAGGTCCCCCCGGACGAGCCGCTCGCGGTCTCGGGGCCCCGTGCCGGCGGCGGTGCCCGCGACGGGCGGCCGGAGGGACCTCCGTCCGGGGAGCGCTCGGGGCCGAGGCCCGGCGGGCCGAGGACCCGGGACGGGAGGTCGGACGCGGACCGGCGCACGTCGTACGTCCGCGTGTTCCTGCTGTGCGACCGCTGCGGGGTTCGAATCCCGAGGACGCAGCAGACCGCGCACGGGCGGGTCCCGTGCCCGCTGTGCGGCCGGACGATGACCCTGGCGTCGTGATGGCCGGAGAGGAGGAGACCATGAAGACGGACCTGAAGGGACGCGACTACATCACCACGGCGGAGTGGACGGACGAGGAACTGGAACAGGCCCTCGAACTGTCCTCGGACCTGAAAAAGATGTTCCGGCAGGGGATCCCGCACCGGATCCTCCCGGACAAGACCGTGTTCCTGCTGTTCTTCGACAAGTCCACGCGGACGCGAAACTCGTTCGAGGCGGGGATCACGCAACTCGGGGGGCACGCGCACTACATCGCGGCCGAGACGTCGCAGATCGCCCACGGCGAAAGCCCCAAGGACACGGGGGTCATCCTGTCGTCGTACGGGCACGGGATCGCGATCCGGCACGACCTGGTGCCCGGCGAGGGCAACGCCTACATGCGGGAGGTGGCGCGCTGGGCCACGGTCCCGGTCCTGAACATGCAGTGCGACGTGGACCACCCGTTCCAGACCCTCGCGGACCTGATGACGATCCGCGAGGAGTTCGGCCGAAACCTGCGCGGGCTCAAGATCGCGGTGTCGTGGGCGTACGCCCCGTCGTACGCGAAGCCCATGAGCGTGCCCCAGGGCCTGATCATGCTGATGACCCGGTTCGGGATGCACGTGACGCTGGCGCACCCGCCCGAGTTCCGCCTGATGGAGGAGCCCCTGCGGATGGCGCGCGAGAACGCGGAGCGCAGCGGGGGGCGCTTCGAGGTCGTGGACTCGATGGACGCGGCCTTCGAGGGGGCGCACGTGGTCTATCCGAAGTCGTGGGGCATCGAGAGCCTGTTCGGGAAGCCCGAGGAGGCCCTGGCCATCGCGGCCCGCTACAAGGACTGGATCTGCGACTCGAGGCGGATGGCCCTCGCGCGGAAGGAGGCCGTCTACATGCACTGCCTGCCCGCCGACCGGGGATACGAGGTCACGGACGAGGTCATGGACGGCCCGCAGTCCCGCGTCTATCCCGAGGCCGAGAACCGCCTGCACACCTGCAAGGCGATCATGGCCCTCACCATGTGATCAGAAGCAGGCATTGAACACGCGCCATGCGTTCCCGGCGGAGGGGTCCTGGCGGAGTTTGCACGGCGTGGGCAGGTCGCTCTGGGCGTTCTTGACCAGCAGGATCAGGGAGGGGGGCTCCTCGCGGCGGTCCATGACCACGTAGGTGAACGAGTTTTGGTCCTCGATCAGGTAGGCCGCCTTCTTGCGGATGGCCGGGAACTTCATGCCCCTCCAGTCGTTCATGGCCACCGGGCTGTCGAGTTCGGCGGAGTGAAGGAGCGCGGAGAAGCGTTCCCAACCCGCCTCCTCGTCGGGGTTGGACGCGGCGCGCAGGACCTCCTGCACGACGGCCTCGGGCGTTCCGGGCTCGGGATTCGTCACCTTGTCCCCGATGCCCAGTTTCATCTTGACCCTCTGGCAGGCCGGGAGCGAGAGGGCCATGGCGAGGCCGACGGAGAACGCTGCGACGAGCACCGGTCTCGTCCGTTTCATGGGATGACCTCCACGCAGACGGACGGAATCGTATCACACGGGGAGCGCGGGAGGGAGGGGGGCAATCTCCCCTGATTCGCCGCCTCGAGGGCGGCGAATCAGGATTTCGGATTTCGGATTTCGGATTGAAGTCGCACACCCGCTGCCGTGAGATGGTGGTGAATGAGGATCCTCGTCAAAGCCAACAGGTTCAATGGGTTGCGAAATCTGACGGCGGATTCTGGTCTCCAGCGAAATGACAGGTGCGTCCGCACGGAGTCCTCCGTCTCCTCCTCGAAGACCACCGGTCCCCGTTCGATCCGGTCGAAAAACCGACAAGGCATCTGGGTTCTCAGGGCCACTCCTCGGGCGGAAGCACGCGCCGCCTCCCCGCCTCGGCCGCCCCCTTGACGAGGTAGCAGTCCTCGAGGGCCAGGCAGTCCATGTCCTCGTTCAAGAAACAGGTCAGGGCGTCTCCGAAGTCGCAGACGATCGGCTCGCCGCGGATGTTGAACGAGGTGTTGAGCAGGACGGGAACGCCCGTCTCGCGGCCATACTGCGTCAGAAGGTCGTAGAACAAAGGATTGTGCTCGCGCGAGACGGTCTGTAGTCTCGCGGTCCCATCCACGTGCGTCACCGCCGCGAGCCGGTCCCGCCACTCGGGCCGCGTGCGGGCCACGAGCAGCATGAACGGGCTCTCGAACGGGGGGTCGAAGAAGGTCCCCACGTCCTCGACCGGCACGGCCGGGGCAAAGGGGCGGAACGGCTCCCGATGCTTCACGCGCCGGTTCAAGGTGTCCTTCATCCCCGGGACCGATGGGTTCGCGAGGATCGAACGGTTTCCGAGCGCGCGCGGGCCGTATTCCATGCGGCCTTGCAACCAGCCCACGATCCGTCCGGCCGCGAGGTCGCGCGCCGCCCGCGCCACGACCTGCCCGCGATCCTCGTACCGGCGAAACGGCAGTCCGCGCGCTTCCAGGCACTTCCGGATTGCCTCCGGGTCGTTGCCCGGTCCCAGGAACGCATGCTCCATGCGCCAGGACCGCGGCCGCCCCAGCACCTGGTGCCAGAAGTACAATGCGCTCCCGATCGCCCCGCCGTCATCGCCCGCCGCGGGCTGGATGAACAGCCGATCGAAGCCGCACTCGTCCAGGATCTTCCCGTTCGCCACACTGTTCAGCCCCACCCCTCCCGCGAGGCACAAGGACTTGAGCCCTGTCTGTCGGCGCAGGTGCCGCGCGGCCGCAAGGAGCACCGTCTCCACGACCTTCTGGAGGCTGGCGGCGAGGTCCTCGTCGCGCGAGGTGACCTCCGATTCCGGGACGCGCGGCGGGCCGAACTCCGCAACGAACCGGGGGCTGAACATGACGACGTCCTTGTGGAACGAAAAGTATTCGAGGTTCAGACGGAAACTCCCGTCCTCCCGCAGGTCCACCATGTCGCGCATCATCCGGTCGAAGAACCGGGGCTCTCCGTAGGACGCGAGGCCCATCACCTTCCCCTCGCCCCCGTTCACCCGGAACCCCAGAAAGGCCGTCACGGTCGAGTAGAGGAGGCCGAGGCTGTGCGGATACCGGACCTCGTGCGTCAGCGCGATCCGGTTCCCACGTCCGACCCCCATCGTCATGGTCGCCCATTCCCCGACGCCGTCCGTGGTCAGGATCGCGGCCTCCTCGAAACCGGACGCGAAGAAGGACGACGCGGCGTGCGCATAGTGATGGTCCGCGAAGACCACTTCCGTCTGCGTTCCCAGGTTCGACTGGATCAGATCCCGAACGAACAGTTTGTATTTCAACCACAACGGCATCGCGTCCGAGAACTGCCGGAACCCCCTCGGGAACGCCAGGGTGTTCATCGTGACGATGCGTTCGAACTTCAGAAGGGGCTTCTCGTAGAACACGATCTGGTCCAGGTCGCCCACGCCGATGCCGCCGATCTTCAGGCACGCCTCCACGGCCCCGGCCGGGAAGTCCAGCGAGTGCTTCTTGCGCGAAAACCGCTCCTCGGCCGCGGCGGCCACGACCTCGCCGTCCGTCAGGAGCGCCGCGGCGGAGTCGTGGTACATGAACGAGAGGCCCAGGATGTTCATCCGTGTCCCTTCAAAACGGGTCTCGAATCCCCTTCTCGAACTCCTCGGGCGGGGGCCGTGGAACCCAGTAGGTCGCGCTCCCGGACGGGGGGGCCAGGCGTCCCCGGCCCGCGATACGAAAGAGGATCGCCGCGATCGGGAACCCCAGGAAGAACACGAGGCCCAGGACGATGCGGTTCCAGAACCTCGACTGCCGCTCAAACAGGATCGAGACGGTCCGCGACGGAGGATTGGACAGGTAGTTGAGCACCTTGGCGAACAGGAGCCGCGGGCGGTACGGCAAGGCCAGAACGATCGCACAGACGACCGCGCCGCTGACAAAGAGCCATGCCCCTTTCAGACGCCCCATCCCGGTTCAATCCTCGATCAGGGTCGCGAGCCTCGAATCCCCGCGACGCTCCACCCATTCGCGCGTCCACGCCTCGACCATGGCGATCTTCTCCCTGTAAAACGCGGCCATCCGCCGCTCGAACTCCTGAAACGGCCAGCGCCTCAAGGCCACCCGGAGGAACATCGCGTAGAGGACCTGTTGCTCGCAAACCATCTGGAGGTCGCGCTTCGTCCCTTTGACGACCGGGGTCGGATGGAACCGCATCTCGTGCAGGACGGACTCGGTGCGCTCCCCCTCTTCGTAGATCGGGTTCTCGTACTCGATGCCGAACGCGCGGTACAGGTCCCGCAGAGGTTCCAGGAGGATTTTTTCGTTCTGCTCGGGATAGACGTTCGCCACCCGGACGGCCCCGTCCGCGACGTGCCGGATCCCGGTTTGAAGACACAGGATCAGTGCACGCCAGTGGAACGAGACCTTGCAGAGGCCGCACATGGACGCGACCAGGAGGCCGTGCCGCCGCAGGTGGCGGAGGTAGTTCTCGTACATCACCCGGCGGAAGAGGCGGTCCGTCCCGACGAACCGGAGCGTGAACTTGCCCGGGTCCCCGAAGAACCGCCGCAGCCGTGCGGCCTGGATGGTCGCGTGCTCCCGACCCCACAGGCCCCGCCGCGCAAACGTGACGAGGAGGACCCGCTCGAACCGGAGCCCCATCCGGATGGCGGTGAGCGTCGAGTCGCTGCCGCCGGAGTAAAGGACCATCGCGGTCCGAAGCGGATCGATGGTGTCTCCATTCGCCAAGGTCTGTCTCAAAATATTGCGTAGAAGAACGGCATCAGGGCCGGGGTCTCCAGCACCACCAGCAGGAACCCAGCGAACACGATCAGCGTGAACAGAGGGACCAGAAACCACAATCGCCGGCGCCAGACCAGATGGACGAGATCCCTCGCGAGCGAGAAGCGTCCCATGGCCCTCCTCCCTACCTCGCCGCCGGCGTGGCCTTGCGCGCCTCGGCCCACTCTTCGAGGACGGGCCCGAGGAGGTCCGCCAGGACCTCGTGGCCCCGGGGCCCCAGATGATACGGATCCCCGCACCCCCCGGTGACGGGGTTGGGCTCGAACGGCTCGCAGTCCGGCCTTGCGCCCTCGGGGTATCGGGCGTCGAGCACCGGCTCGAAGTCCACGAGGGTCGCGTGCCCGAACCGGGCGGGCAGTGCCCGGATGTACTCGTTCACCCGGGCCATGTGGGCGGCCGATTCTCGGCCAATCGCGGCTCGATTCGCCTGGAGGGTGACCGCGAAGACGTGGATACCGCGTTCGCCCGCCGCGGTGACGATCCGGTCCATGTTCTCGCGGTAGTGGCGGAAGACCTTGTCCTGACATGCCGGGTCGCAACCGGCCTTGTGCTCATGACGCCTCTCCCACAGGAGATACAGCGACAGGCGGACCAGGGACGACTGCCGGATCACCCATTGGAGGGCCGACAGCGACCGCTCGCCGGGGCCCACGAGGTCCAGGTCCCGAAGAAAGGCCGACCCGCGCGAGGCGTTGAAATCTTGATGCCCGGCGTAAAGGATCAGGGCATCCGGCCGCGGCTCGGAGTCCATGATGTCCTGCGCGATGGTCACGAGCC
Source organism: Anaeromyxobacter dehalogenans (assembly GCA_020722625.1). Lineage (GTDB taxonomy): Bacteria > Myxococcota_A > UBA9042 > DTJE01 > DTJE01 > DYKK01. The sequence goes on along the minus strand of DYKK01000182.1, from coordinate 913 downwards.
GGTACGACGAAAGCCCACCCCCCCGGTAGAACAGGAAGTTCAGTCGGCCCTGGTAGCGTTCGGCCAGGAGCCGGCTGAACGGGCGGTCGCTCAGCCTCTCGATCATCGCCGGCGAGCTCCCGATCGTCGCGAGCGTGGGAAGGCCCGCGATGAACTCGGGGGTGGGTTGGACCACGGGATCCGGGGGGTTCAGGATCTGCTGGTAGGCGTTCCGGATGGCCAGGCCGGCCAGGGCCTCGAGCCCCACGAACAGGACGAGCGTGGCCTGCAGTCCGATCAGGAGGTCTCGCCGTCGCGATTCCGGACGGGGTATCCGAGGGGGAAGTGTGCGAAGCAGCACGAAAAACGCCACGACCCAGGCGACCAAGGGCACGACGGCCCACGGGTTCTCGGCCACCCTGGTCCGGGTCATGAGGAGCAACTCGGCCAGGATTGCCCATCCGGCCCAGGCAAGGGCGCTGCGCCGGCCCCGCAGTCCCGCGACCGCGCACCCGAGGGACGCAATGGCGACTCCTGGGCTTTCGAGCCAGTACAGGAGAGGCAGGTTCGCCTTTCCCAGTCGGTTCACGTGGCTCAAAATCTCGGGGAGAGAAACGACAAACCGCCACGTGCACAGGGCGAGGACCGCCGCCACGGCCGGCCGACCCCGAACGGATCGAACGAGGGCCGCGACCGGTCCCGTCCGCCCGTCCGGCCTCATCCCCGCTGTGTTGCTTGGCGAAGCCACTCACAGACCCGCTTTCGCGGCTTCAATGTACCCGTCCGCCGGACGCGATGTCAACGAGAGGACCTTCCCCACGATCCGCCGCGCCGACCTACGAAGAAACTCAACGCGAACCTGGAGCCGCGGGTACTTGGACAAGTTCAGGAACAGGGTCAGAGGGCAGGTTCAGAGACAGTGTCAGTGACAGTG
>DYKK01000181.1 GCA_020722625.1 Anaeromyxobacter dehalogenans | reverse complement strand
TCCGACCTCCTGTGCTCGCGGGTTCTCATGGGGTTCAATGGCCCTCGGCCGGCCTCCCTGTGGGACGACGACAACGACGGGCAGTGGACCGAGGAGGCGGTGGCCGCGTTCTGTTACGCCTTCGCGGTCACGGGCGATCCCCGATACCGGGAGGCGGCGCGCCGGGCCGTGGACAACATGCTCCTGCTGATCGAGGTCCCGGCCGTGGACTTCGAGGCCGCGGGCCTGGGACGCGGCTTCGTGACGCGCTCCCTCGTCCGGGACGACGAGGGGCCGGTGTTCGAATCCAAGGCGGGCCAGTCCAACTGGCACCTCGTGCACCACTCGGACGGCCGCGACTACTACTGGAAGGACGACACCTCGTCCGACGAGGTCACCGGGCACTTCTTCGGGCTGTCCGTGTATCACGACCTCTGCGCCACGGACGACCCGGAACGGGCGCGCGTCGCGAAGGGGATCACGGACCTCGCGGGCTACCTCCTCGACCACGGGTTCACCTTGCCCGACCTGGACGGGAAGCCCACGACGCACGGCGACTGGAGCCCCGCGAAGATCTCGATCGCGGTGGACGGAGTCGAGACGTGCATCGCTCTCGGACACGACATCGTGGACTGCGTGGACGCATGGGCCGGCGGAGGATTCCTGAATTCCCTGGAGATCCTGGGCGGGATGCTCGCCGCCTGGCACGTCAGCGGCGACGGCCGCTTCCTGCAGGCCTACGAGACCCTGGTTTCCGAGCACCGCTACGGCGAGGTCGCGACCTTCAGCGACCACGTCCTGACCTGGACCAACCCCGGGATCGCCAACTACTGCGACCACGAACTCGCGGACCTGGCCTTTCTGACCCTTCTGCGCTACGAGCCCCACCCGGAGCGCCGCGAGCGCTGGATCGCCTCCCTCCTCGGGGCCTGGGAGTACGAGGAGGGCGAGCGCAACCCCCTGAAGGTCCTGGCCATGGCCTCGGCCGTGCACGACGTCCCCGGGCTGGACGGCGGGGTCCGGACCCTCGTCGAGTACCCCGAGGACCTGCGCGATGTCCTGGTGGACAACGCGCACCGGCGGGACGCGGTGCGCGGCGTTCCGGACCGGTTCGGGGACCCCCAGTTCACCACCGTGTTCCCCTACGACGAGGTCCACACGATGCGCTGGGACCGCAATCCCTACCGGGTGCGCGACGGCGGGGACGGGCGGATGCGCATGTCCCCCGCGTTCTGGCTGCTCCCGTACTGGGGCCTGCGGTACTACCACGCGATCTGTGAGCCCGGACCACCAGGGTGACCGGAATCGCCTCGGTTCGGCCGGAAGCCTCCCGAGTCCTTGCGAGCCGGACCACAAGAGGTAGAATGCCCCCGGCTTCTCCTGGGAGACCTCGTTCATGAAGCGAGCCGCATGGATGCCCGGACTGCTCGCGGTCGCACTGTTCGCGCCCGCGGACGGCCGCGCGACCGAGGGGGGTGAGTGGGCGGGACGACCCGAAATCGGCCCCGCCGACCTCCGGGCCTTCGAGGCCGCGAGCCGGCGCCTGAGGGACGGGATCGGACAGGCCGGGGTCCGGCCCCGGAAAACGGTCCGCCAGTGGCGCCTGGCGTTCGCGAGCCCGAGGGCCGGCCTCTTTCCCTGGGACGACTACTACGCCCAGCGCGGGACGGCCTTCTCGGGCGAGGTCTCGGTGGACCCGGCCACGGGCCTGGTCCGCGCGACGGTGCGCGTGGACGGGCGGATCTTGGGGGACGGCCACGAGAGCCTGTACTTCCTGACCTTCCTGCCGGTCACGGCCGTCACGGACCCCGCCGGCAACCCGGTCTCGTTCGAGGAGACCTGGTATTCCGGGGTGAAACTGACCCGCATCCCCCTGGCCGAGCCCCCGGCGGACCAGTCCCCGTTCTCCTACGTCTTCACCCTGGAAGGCACACCGGACTGCGAGTTCGCGAGCGCCTTCACGGTGAACCTGTGCGCCTTCGGGGACATCACGTACCTCGCGATGGACCTGGTCCTGCCGGGTTCGCTGATGGGGGACTTCGCCACGCTGGACCTCCAGGTGACCGTGCCCGAGGGGCTCGTGGTCTCGTCGTCCGGCGTCACCGTGTCGGTCGTGCCCTCGCCGACCCCGGGCCTGGAGGTCCACCACGTGGTCCAGGACTTCCCGACCGACTCGCACAGCCTGGTCGTCGCCCCGTTCCAGGCATCGTCAATCCCGTACGGCGACAAGTGGGTCGGGACCTTCACGATGGCGGGGACCCTCGTGGGCCAGGTCGTACCGAACGTCCTGTCGGACATGCGCGACATCCTGACGTTCTACTCGGACCGGTACGGCGAGTTCCTGTTCCCCAAGATGGAGGCGTCGCAGGTCACGGACGACGCGGGCGCGGCCTTCGGCTGGCCCGCGCTCCTGTGGGTCCCCGAGGCGATGTTCCTGATGGGGGCCGGCGGGGGCGGGGGAGGGCACTGGGGCGAGGAACAGCGGACGGCCCTGTTCGCGCACGAACTGGGGCACCAGTGGTTCCCCGACATGATCAAGAACAACGACGCCTGGGGGGCGTGGCTGTCCGAGGGCTTCGCGGAGTTCTCGTCCGTCTATTTCATGAGCAGCCTGTCCGATGAATCCTATTTGCAGGGAACGTTTGAGTCCTACGGGATGCTGTACCGGTACTTCGTCCCCGCCTACCTGGACTATGGCCTCACGTCCCAGGAATCGCAGTACGTTTCCGACGCCACGACCTACCAGATCGTGACCTACTACAAGGGCGCCGTGGTCGTCAACATGATCCGCAAGGTCCTGGGGGACGAGACGTTTCTTCAGGCCCTGCGGAACCTGTACGCCGACCTGGCGGGGAAGGAGGCATGGTACGACACGGCGATCCTCCAGACCTATTTCGAAGAGGCCTACGGAGACTCTCTCTCGTGGCTCTTCGACGCCTGGGTGTTTGGGAAGGGCTACCCGATCTACACGGTGGACGTGACCCGCGTTCCCCCGGGAGAGGACGGGAAGAACCGGGTCCGCGTGCGCGTCCGGAGGTCCTCGAACATCCCCGGCCAGGCGTTCTCGGGTCCCATCGGCTTCCTGGTGGTGACCGACCAGGGCGAGGAACCCCACACGGAGTGGGTGGACCAGGACGACCTGACCTTCGAGTGGCCGCACGAGGGGCGACTCGTCAAGGTGCGGTTCGACCCGGAGCGCGTCGTCATCAAGCGCGTGGACCCGGGGCTCGACGGGGACATGGACCTGTCGGGCGAGGTGGACGGGGTGGACCTCCTGTACACGGCCTGGGCCCAGAACGGGCAGGTCGGGCAGTCGTTCAACTTCCTGCCGTACGTGGACTTCGACGCGAACGGCGTCGTGGACCCGGCCGACCTGGACCGGGTCCTGACGAACTTCGGGCGGACGTCCGGGGAGGTGGTGCCATGACGAGATGGCTGCCTTGGACAATCCTCGCGCTGGCGTGGGCCGCGTGCGACTCCGGCGGCGTGGTCCCTCGCGACGCAGGCGCCGTGGACCCGGCTCCCTCCGACATCGCTCCCGCGTTCGACCCCGGCCTCCCGGAAGACGCGGAGGAACCCGGGACCGCCGAAACCGTCGTGGACGACGCGGCGATCCCGGAGGATGTCCCTTCCCCCGACGTGGGTCCCGAAGTCACGATCCATCCCCGGCCCTACTTCCCCGCGAGGAGTTTCCGCCTGGAACCCGCCGGCCGGGAGGGCGACGCCCTCGTGGTGCACGTGGTCGCCCGCGACTTCGATGCCCTCTTCGGGGTGGCCCTGCGCATCGAATGGGACCCCGAGGTCCTCGTCCTCCGCGGCACGGCGCTCGATCCCGTGTTCGGCGAGGCGGGCACGGAGGCGATCTACAAGGTCGCCGAGGTCCGACCCGGGTCGCTGGCCCTCGCGTGGGCCTTCCTCGGGTCCAAGAAGGAGGCGCCCCTCACCGGCGATGTGCGGATGGCGACGCTGAAGTTCGGGGTCGTCAAGGCCGCCCCCTCGTCCATCGGTTTCTTCGCGCCTCGGTGCCTGGCCCTGACGCGCCGCCTCGAGAAGGTCGAGAGCGCCTACCTGTCCGCCGTCGTCGCGCCGTGACTCGCCGGCGGACCGGACGTCTGTCTTGTCCGTCCGGTCACGAGTTTCGCGAGACGGCCGCCTCGATTCCCGACAGCAGGTCCTCGAGCGTGAACGGCTTGCGGAGCAGGACGTCGTCGTCGGTCAGACCGACCTGTTCGAGGGTCGCATCGGAACACCCCGACATGAACACGACGGAGACGTCTGGACGGACCTCGCGGATGCGGCGGGCGAGCATCAGCCCGCTCATCCCCGGCATCGCGACGTCCGTGATCACAAGGCGGATCCCGGCCTCATCCGAGGACAGGGCCTCGATGGCCTCGGACCCGTTCGCCGCGGTCCGGGCCTCGATCCCCAGTTCCGCAAGCAGGGTCGCGACCAGCCCCCGGATCGGAGGGTCGTCCTCCACGACCAGCGCGGGCCCGTGGTGGAACCGAGCCGGCGTTCTCGACGCCGGTTGAACGCAGGCGGGGCGTGAGACCCGCGACGGGGTGACGTCCATCGCCAGGAGGAAGACGCGCACCGTGGTCCCGGCGCCGACCGCGCTCTCGATCACCAGGTTGCCGTGATGCTGCTGGACGATCCCGTACGACACGGACAGCCCGAGACCCGTGCCTCGCCCGCGCCCCTTCGTGGTGAAGAAGGGTTCGATCGCCTGGGACACCACGTCGGGAGGCATCCCGTGACCCGTGTCCGAGACCTCGATGAGCACGCCGTGCAACGGCTCCGGGCCGGGGGGGAGGGTGGCGGGGCCGCGCGGCGCGTAGGCCAGGGCCCTGCGGAGGGCCTGCCCGTCCAGGTTGCGCGTCCGGACGGTCAGGCGGCCGCCGGCCGGCATCGCCTCGACCGCGTTCACGCACAGGTTCAGCACGACCTGTTCGATCTGGCTGCCGTCTCCCTGCACGGCCCACAATCCCTCCGCGAGGTCCAGGACCACCTCCACGCGGTCCCCGGCCAGGGGGAGGATCATCGTGCGCAGGTCGGTGATGAGCGCGTTGAGGTCCAGCGCCGCGACCTTCAGGGGCTGGCGCCGGCTGAAGGCCAGGATCTTGCGCGTCAGTTCGGCCCCGCGCTCGGCGATGTGCGCGACCTGCTCGAAGACCTGGGCGCTGTCCGAACCCGGCTTGCTCCGCTGAAGCCCGAGCTGGGAGTACCCGATGATCCCGGCGAGGATGTTGTTGAAGTCGTGGGCGACGCCGGCCGCCAGGCTCCCCAGCGAGTCGAGTCGTTGGGTCTGCCGCAACTGGGCTTCCGTCCGGACCCGGTCGGTGATGTCGAAGAAGACCTCGAGACGCTGGCGCTCACCCGAGACGGTGTCGTAGGGTACCGCGATGAGGTCGTACGTCCGGTCCGTGCGGGGGTCTTGCCACTCCCGCCGCGTGGTCAACCGCATCAGCGTCTCGGGGAACTCGCATTCCGGACAGGGGTCCTTCCTTCCACGCAGGACCTGATGGCACGCCGAGCCCTCCGGGGCCGGACCGAAGTGCCGTTCGTGGGCCTCGTTACGGAAGACCACGCGGTACCGGGCGTCCACGACCCACACGGGCAGAGGGAGGGCGCGGACCACGGACTGGAGCCTCGTCCGGCTCGTCTCGAGCCGCCGCTCCACGGTGAACCGGTGCATCGCCTCGGAGACCACGGGGAGGAGCCGGTGCAGGAAGGCGATCGTGTCGGGGGTCAGCCGCCCGGGTTTGGCATCGCCGAGCACGAGGCATCCCAGGGCCTCGTCCTGGCGATACAGGGGGAGGATCGCGAGCGTGCGGAACCCCCAGGACACCCATTCGGCCATCGGGGTCGCCGGGTCCATCCCCGCCGTCAGGGACTCGACATCGGGAACGCACAGACAGCCGTCGCCGTCCAGGGCGGCCGGGGCCACGGCGCTCGCGTCCCCCCGCACGACCGCGGCGCACGCGCACTCGGGCCGCAGGAAGCCCGGATCGCGAGCCGCCTCGGTCAGGGCTGCCGGAAAGCCGCGCTGGGCGAGGAACGGGGCCGCGTCCCTTCCCTGTGTGCCAGGCCGATCATCGCTCGTCAGGACCGCCTCCAGGGCCCGGACCCCGACCGCGCCGCATCCGGTCTCGCGCACCAGGATGTCCACGAGCCCCTCGGCGTAGGACTCGATGGACACCGCGTGCGAGAACAGGGCCAGCACCCGGTTCATGGCCTCCATCTGGCGCAGGATCCGCACCGTCACCGTGTGCTCGGTCGAGACCCCGAACACCCCGACGACCTTCCCCTCCCGGTCCCGGACCGGGACCCGGTGGACCATGAAGTGCCGTTCAAGGCCCCCGATGACATGGGTTTCCTCGGTCGCGCTGGGTTCACCGCTCGCGACGATGCGGCGGTACACTTCCTCCCCGAAGGCCGCGATCTCGGGCGGCATGAACTCGGAGGCGGTCCTCCCGATGCACGCCTCCTCCTCCACCCCCATGAGTTCGCAGAAGCCACGGCTGACGGTGGTGTACCGGCCTTCCACGTCGCGGACCCAGAACACGAGGGACGAACCGGCCCTGACGGAGTCCAGCAGGAGCGCCGGGTCCAGGGTCGGGGGCGTCCGCGCGCGGCTCATCGTCGCCACCGGTGATCACATCTAGACCACGAGGTCCTGCTTACCCGATCTCGGGGGGAGTGTCAACGCGCAAAAAAAATCCCGGCTTGCGCCGGGATTTTCTTGGCCCTGGGACAGGGGACGG
>DYKK01000505.1 GCA_020722625.1 Anaeromyxobacter dehalogenans | reverse complement strand
CCTCGTCGGTCTCGCCGTCGCAGTCGTTGTCGAGGTAGTCGCAGACCTCGGGCGCCGGGGTCGGGGCGTCGCACACCAGCCCGAGCGGCCCCTGGCACCTCGCGAGGCCGGGACAGACCCCCACGCCCTCGACCGCGACCTCGCACGGGACGGGCTCTCCGAACCCGTCGTCCGCGAGGCCGTCGCAGTCGTCGTCGAGGCCGTTGCACTCCTCCGGGGCCGGCGTGGCCGCGGTACACCCGGTGAAGCCCACGGCCGGGTCGCACGTCTCGAACCCGTAGCAGGTCCCCGCGTCGTTCGCCACCGAGCAGGTCCGGACCAGGCCGGCGTGGTCCTGGGTCAGGCACTCGCACGTCCCGGTCGCGGGCAGGCACAGGTTCTCCGGCTCGCCCGTCGAGGGCACGGTCACCTCCTCGCACCGGTACGCGCCGTCCTCGCAGGTCCCGTCCTCGCGGCACGGCACCGCGCACCTCCCGGCCCCGTCCACGGTCACGCACCGCCCTCCAGGACACTGGAAGTCCTTCGTGCACGCCTGGCACGCCCTCATCGCCTTGGGAACGCACAGGAAGAAGACGTCTTCCCCCAGGGTCAGGCCCTTGCACGAGTAATCGCTGGGGCAGTCGCCGTCCTCAAGACACAACTTCGTGCACACGAACCCGTGCGTCCCTTCCACGCAGAAGCCGCTCACGCAATCGTCGTTCGACGCGCAGGGCGCCCCGAACTCGCCGGGCTCGATCGGAACATCCGCGGCCTCGCCGGCGTCCGCAACGGCCTCCGCCGCGTCTTCCCCATCCCGCGCCACATCCCAGGGCGCCGCGTCCGCGTCGGGGAACGAGACCGGATCGGGGGCGGACAGGACGCCGCCCCCGCCGCACCCGGCCATCCCGATCAGGACCAGAACGGCCGCCAGCCACGAGGAACCCGCCTGCACCGGCCCCTCCTCGGACCGGCAGGGACGAGACCCGACGTTCGTCTCGAGTGCACCGTGTTGTGTCAGTATGGTTTCCCTCCCGCGTCGAACCCGGCACCCCGCCCTCCCCCCTTCGGGGCCTTGATTTCGGCCGGTGGGGATCCCATTGTTGCG
>DYKK01000180.1 GCA_020722625.1 Anaeromyxobacter dehalogenans | reverse complement strand
TGCGGAACCCGGGCCGAGGTGTCGTATCCCAGACGCTCCAGCAAGGACGCCACCGCGTCCAGGGACGCCAGCCCCTGGAGGTCCCGATGGGTCAAGCCCAGGTCCGTGGTCCTCATTCGTCATCCCTCCGAGCGCGGCCGCCTGAATGCCCCCGAGCGCGAGCGATGATCGCCCACCTCGCACGACCGAGGCAAGCGGGGTCCAGCCCGCGTACTGGCTACCGTTCCGGAGCAAGGATCGGATAGTCTGGGCGCATCCGGGCGCGGGAACCGCCCGCGCCGGAAATCCCGGAATCCCGCGTCCTGCCTTGATTTTCCTGGGTGGGTCTAGGTGGACTCGAACCACCAGCCAACGGATTAAGAGTCCGCTGCTCTACCAATTGAGCTATAGACCCGGTTTCCAAAAAACCAGCGGCATTATAGCCGCGTCCGTCCAGGATGCAAGCGGATTTTTCGAACTCACGATTCGGCAGCCCGATCTCGGCAGCACGACGGTACAGCCTGATATGTCTTGGTTTCGGGCCAGCCGCGACTTGGAAGTCGCGGCCCCAGGCTGGTGAAACGAAGCAATTTTCATGTCTATTCGAAGAATTGCGAAAATTGATGGCGGATTTGGGGAACGGCCGGCTACTTCGTCGGTGTGGGAGGGGCGACCGGCGCGGTCCTCGCCCCGGTTCGAACGGGCGCCGGGACCGCGCGCCTCAACGGGGCTCCCCCGGCCCGGAACCCGCCGGGTCGCCCGCCCATGCGGTAGGGGACCTCCAGGACCGGCTGGTCCTTGCGGTCCGTCCGGATCCGGATCGTCCCCTCGCCGGCCTCGGGCTGGCGCACCAGGGACAGGGCCACGACCCAGGCCGAGCCGTCCTGCTTCGCCTCGCCGCGCACGGCCCGGTGTGCGTCCTCGACCCCGAGCACGCGGAACGGCTTCCCCGTCAGGGCCGTGACCCGCAGGTCCAGGGTCTGGGGCTTGTCCTGCGCGAAGTCCCGGAAGAAGACGCGCGGGGGCTCGACCCCGAGGTCCCCGGACACCCGTCCGTTCAGCCGCAGGACGATCTGCTTGGGGCTGTCCAGGTTGGTCTTCGCGGTGACCATGGTCGCGAGCGGCCCTTCCTCGTCCCCGGCCGACACCGTGACCTCGACCGCGGGCTCCCCGGCCGGGCCCTCCACGATCCGCGCCTGCACGCGCGGGTCGCCGGCGGTCACCTCGGTCAGGCGCACCTTCCCCGGCTCCTTGGCCTCGACCTTCACGACCTCGGTCCTCTTCGACCCCTTCAGCATCCGCCCGAGGTTCAGGTACGGCGGCGAGAAGCCCGCGATCACCTCGACCCGCCCCACGACCTTCAGCGTCAGGCGCGGGTTCTTCGGGTCGTTCGAGACCACGACCACGCTCTTTTCGAGCGCCCCGCGCCGGCCCTGGGTGTTCACCGCCACCTCGATCCGCCCCTCGCCGCCCGGCGGGATCTCGGTCGCGGACACCACGGTCGCGGTGCACCCGCACGACCCGCGCGCGGACTCGATCTTCAGCACCTCCCCGCCCGTGTTCCGGATCGCGAAGACGTGCCGGACGACCTCGCCCTCGGCGATCGTCCCGAACTCCCACGTGGGCTCCGCGCACGCGATGGCGGGTCCCGTGCCGGCCGCCGCGGGCGCGACGCCGCTCCCGGCATCCCCTCCCGCGGTCTTCACGCCGCCCTTGCACGCGATCAGGGCCATGACGGCCATCACCGCGACCAACGTCCTGATCGTCCGTTCCATCTGAACCCTCCTCCAGGCTGCCGGCGGACCCCGCCTCAGTCGTTGAAGATGTAGTCGTACCAGAATCTCTTGGCGCGGTCCAGCGTGAGGTCCACGTGGATGTGCTTGACCTGGGTGTACTCGAGCAGGCCGTGCGGCCCGAGTTCGCGCCCCACGCCCGACTGCTTGTACCCGCCGAACGGGGCCAGGGCATTGATCAGGTGGTAGTCGTTGATCCACACCGTCCCGGTGCGCAGCCGCTTCGCGAGGTCAATCGCCCGCGGGATGTCCCGCGAGAACACGGCCCCGCCCAGGCCGTAGATGCTGTCGTTCGCCATGGCGATGGCCTCGTCCACGTCCTCGTACCGGATCACGGACAGGACCGGGCCGAAGATCTCCTCGCGGGCGATGCGCATGTCGTTGCGCACGCCGTCGAAGAGGGTGGGCTCCACGAAGAAGCCGCGCTCGAAGCCCGCGGGCCGCCGCCCGCCGCACAACAGCCGCGCCCCCTCCTGCCGGCCGGCCTCGACGTAGCCCATGACTCTCTGGAACTGCGAGCGCGACACCACCGGCCCCATCGTGGTCTCGAAGTCCAGGGGGTCCCCGACCTTGATCTTCTTCACGCGCTCCAGCATCCGCGCCATGAACTCGTCGTAGATCGAGGCCGGGACGAAGCACCGCGTCCCGGACTCGCACACCTGCCCCGCGTGGAAAAACGTCCCGAACAGGGCCCCGTCCACGGCCAGGGCCAGGTCCGCGTCCTCCAGGACCAGGGTCGGGCTCTTGCCGCCGAGTTCCAGGGTCACCTTCTTCACCGTGTCCGCAGCCAGTTTCATCACGGTCCGCCCCGTCTCGGTCGAGCCGGTCAGGGCGACCTTGTCCACCAGGGGGCTCGTGCACAACTCCGCGCCGACCACGGACCCCGACCCTGTGACCACGTTCAGGACCCCGTCGGGCACGCCCGCGTCCGCCGCGCACTTCGCGAACTCGAGCGCGGTCAGAGGCGTGTCGGAGGCCGGCTTCAGGACCACGGTGTTCCCCATGATCAGGGCCGGCGCGACCTTCCACACGGTCATCATGAAGGGGAAGTTCCACGGGATGATGCCCGCGCACACCCCGATGGGTTCGCGGTTCACGAAGTTCCACGAGACGTACGGGAAGTCCACCCACGGCAGCGGCTCGTAGGTCGGCAGGCGCTCGCCCAGTTCGACCAGCAGCCGGAAGTGCTCGATCCCCACCGGGATGTCCATCATCGAGGTCTTGCGGATGGTGGCGCCCGCGTCCATGGCCTCCAGGCGCGCGAGGTCCGCCTCCCTTTCCTTGAGGTTCTCGATGACCCGGTAAAGGACCGCGGCGCGTTCCTTGGGGGACAGGCCGCTCCACACCCCGGAATCGAAGGCGCGGCGGGCCGCCTCGATGGCGCGCCTCGCGTCCCCGCGCGTGGCCACCGGCACCTCGGCGATCGGTTCCTCCGTCGCCGGGTTGATCGTGGGGCGGAACTCGCCCGACTCCGCGTCGCAGAACGTCCCGCCGATGAACATCTGGTATCGGTCCATGAGAACCTCCCGTGATTTCGGCCGGCCCAGGGCCGGATCCTACCGGGGCCCCCGCGCGGGGTCAACCACGACGCTCGGACCCGAATCCGCCGTCAATTCCCGCAATTCTTCGAACAAACATGAAATTTTCTTCGTTTCATTTCACCACCCTGGGGCCGCGACTTCCAAGTCGCGGCCGGCACGAGATCGCGACAGGTCAAGGGATTCCGTCGTGCCGGCGAGACCGTGCGGCGGACCGGGGTCGGACGAGGCGGCGCTGGTTCGTTGACTTTCCGAGAGGCGCACCCCATAATCCGATCTTGAGGATCGAGGCGACGGGCGAGGGCTCGTGACCCGCGCGCGGCGCGGGCGTGAACGAAGGGGGTGATCCAATGGGCGCGAAGAACAAGGGCGGGGACCCCGCGGGGGCGAAGCCCCAGGTCGAGGAGGACGCGGCGCGGCTGACCCCGGAGGAACTCGACGAGTTCCGGGCGCTCCTCCAGGAGAAACGAAAAGCACTCCTCGACCAGGCCCGGGACACGCTCGAGGCCCAGGACCCCGAGGTCCGGGTCCCGGACGAGGTGGACCAGGCGTCGTCCGAGTACGACAAGTCCTTCGAATACCGCCTGCGCGACCGCGAGAAGTTCCTGCTCCGCAAGATCGAGAAGGCCCTCCAGCGCATGGACGAGGGCGAGTACGACCTGTGCGAGTCCTGCGGGAACCCCATCGGGAAGAAGCGGCTCCTGGCGCGGCCCGAGACGACGTACTGCATCATCTGCAAGGAAGAGCAGGAGCGCCAGGAGAAGATGTTCCAGAAGAAGCGCCAGATGCGCGCGACCATGGAGTTCTGACCCGGGCGCGTCCGCACGGGGACCCGCGGCCCCGTGGCCCTGAAACGCTCCCGAGCCTTGACGTCTTCGAGCCCAGCGGTGCAATGGAAGACGATTCTTGAACGGAGGCCATGATGGTGCTCACGGTTTCCACTCCCCATCCGCTGGGGTCCCGGCTCCCGGACCACACCCTGACCCGCCCGGAGGGCGGGGAGGTTTCGCTCGGGTCCCTGGTGGGGCCGAAGGGGCTGTTGCTGGCGGTCACCTGCAACCATTGCCCGTATGCGAAGGCGGTCTGGCCGAGGGTCGTGCGCCTGGCCGGGGAGGCCCGGGCCTGGGGGGTCGCGACGGTCGCGGTCAACCCGAACCTGAACCCCGACTATCCCGAGGACTCGCTCGACGGGATGCGCGAGGCGATCCGCCGGTGGGGAATCCCGTTCCCGTACCTCGCGGACGAGGACCAGTCCCTCGCGAGGGCCCTGGGCGCGGTCTGCACGCCCGAGTTCTTCCTCTACGACGCGGGGCGCGCGCTCGTGTATCACGGGCGCCTCGACGACCACTGGCAGGACGAGTCCCGGGTCACCCGCCAGGAACTGCGGGAGGCGGTCCTGGCCCTGGTGGAGGGCCGCCCCGTCCCCTCGGACCAGAAGCCCGCGATGGGGTGCAGCATCAAGTGGGTCTCTGGTTGAACCGCGGAACGCGGCGGAGCCCTATCTCCCGAGGAACGCCGTCACCCTCGCGAGGGCGCCCTCGCGGTCCCGCGCGTCCACCCACGCAAGACCCGGTTCCCGGCGCAGCCAGGTGACCTGCCGCTTCGCGTAGCGGCGGTGGGCGCGGGCCACCTCCTCCCGCATCCCCTGCGCGTCCAGGTCCCCGGCCAGGAACGCCACGACCGGACGGAAACTCGCGGACCGCAGGGGGCGCGCGGACGGCGAAATCCCGGACGCGAGGACCGCGCGGACCTCCTCGACCAGCCCGGAGGCCAGCATCTCGTCCACGCGGCGCTCGATGCGGCCGGCCAGGTCCTCGCGGGGGAGGTCCAGGGCGATCTTCAGGACCTCGGCCCGCACGGCCGGTTCGCGCAGGCCCTTGTGGAAGGCCGACAGCGGGGTGCCGGTGGCCTCGAGGACCTCCAGGGCGCGCAGGATGCGCTGGGTGTCCCCGGGGGCGAGGCGCGCGGCGGTCTCGGGGTCGGCCCGGCCCAGGCGGTCGTACAGGACCGCGAGCCCCCGGGTCGCGAGGTCCCCCGCGAGGCGCTGCCGGACCTCGCGCGGCACGGGGGGGATGCGCGACAGTCCCTCGAACAGGGCCCGCACCCAGAAGAAGGTCCCGCCCACGACCAGGGGGACGCGCCCCGCGGACCCCGCCCGCTCGATCACGGCCGCGGCGGCCCGCGCCCACGACGCCGCGTCCGGTTCCTCGTCCGGCCGCAGGTACTGGTACAGGTGATGCGGGACCTCGGCCCTCCACCCGGCCGGGGGGACGCCCGTGCCCACGCCGAGGCCCTGATAGACCTGCATGGAGTCCGCGTTGACGATGTCGCCCCCGAGGCGGCGCGCCGCCTCCATCGCGAGCGCCGACTTTCCCGAGGCCGTGGGGCCGAGGATGCAGACCACCTTCACCGGGGCCATCACCGTCCAAACCAGCGCAGGACCGTCTCCATCGGATACGTCACCACGGCCTGCCGCCCGTGGGGACAGTAGGCCGCGAGGTCCACGCGGTCCATCTCCTGAAGCAGCGCGCGGACCTCGGCCTCGCCCATCGGGTCCCCGGCCCGCACCGCGGAGTGGCATGCCACGGTCGCCACGACCTTGCGCAGCCGGGCGACCCCGTCGCTCGAGGCGTCCTCGCCGGCCGCGGCCAGGCACTCCCGCACGACCGGCCCGGCCGCGCGGCCCCGCAGGACCGCCGGGACCGCGCGCACGGCCACGGCCCCGCCCGAGTAGGGTTCCAGGTCGAAGCCCAGGACCGCGAGCGTCGCCATCGCCTCGTCCAGCCGGCCCGCCTCGAGGGGAGACAGGGGCACGACCTCCGGGATCAGCAGGGTCTCGGCCGGGACGCGCCGCGACCGGACTCCCTCCCACAGGCGCTCGAACCGCACGCGCTCGTGGGCCGCGTGCTGGTCCACCAGGACCAGGGTCCCCTCGCCCTCGCACACGAGGATCGTCCCCGCGACCTGGCCCACGAACCTGAGGCGCGAGAAGCGCCCGGCCGCCGTGGCCTCGAACAGGGTCGCAGCAGGCTCCTGCGCGCGCGCCGCCGGGGGGGGTTCCCGCACGCCCTCGGCGCCGTCGCCCCCCGGCCATGCCGCGGCCCCCGGCCCCCCGGCGGCGGACCCGGGGTCGGACCCGGCCGCGGGTCCCTCGGTCCGGATCCACGGGGTCCCGGCCAGGGCGTCGCGGACCGCCTCGAAGACCGCGGCCTGCACCGCGCGCGCGTCCCGGAACCGGACCTCGGTCTTGCGGGGATGGACGTTCACGTCCACGTCCGAGGGGTCCAGGTCCAGCCTCACCACGGCCAGGGGGAAGCGCCCCTCCGGGATCAACACCGAGTAGGCGGTCAGGACCGCCCGCCGGAGCCCCGGGTCCTGGACGGGTCTCTCCCCGACCAGGAGCACGACGCGGCTTGGGTCGGGGCGGGCGTGCCCGGGCGCGCCGAGCACCCCGGACACCCGCCCCCCCGCCGGCCCCTCCCCGGCCCG
>DYKK01000179.1 GCA_020722625.1 Anaeromyxobacter dehalogenans | reverse complement strand
GGCCTTGTCCCGCGCCGTCTCCGCCCGGGCGGAAAAGGCCGGGACGATGACCAGGACCGCGGCCAGGGCCGGCATCCATGTCCATCGCCGTGAGCACATCGGAACTCCCTCCTACAGCTCCGGGTCGTCGTCCCTCTTCGGCTTCGGGACCGGCCCCGGCGCCGCCGGTGGGGCCGAGAACTCCCCGATCCACGCCGTGTCGTGCAGGTCCCGCGCCGCCAGTTCGACGACGCGCCACCCGCCGGCCCGCAGCCTCTCGCGGATGTACCGGTCCCGGCGCAGGTTGTTGCCGACGTGAAACGCCGCGCCGTCCACGTACACGGCGACCTTCCGGCCCGTGACCACGAAGTCCGCGGTCGAGATCGGCCTCGCACCGTCCGCCGGGGCCACGGGCAC
Source organism: Anaeromyxobacter dehalogenans (assembly GCA_020722625.1). GTDB lineage: Bacteria > Myxococcota_A > UBA9042 > DTJE01 > DTJE01 > DYKK01. The sequence continues at coordinate 6,426 of DYKK01000179.1, read as the reverse complement.
CTGCTTCTCGACCGCGACGCCGTGCTTCTGGAACAGCCGCAGAAACCGCAGTTCCAGCGGCGAGCCCACGCCCTCCGCGTACGCCTCCAGCCAGGGGCGCGGGTCCTGCGCGTCGCTGACCCCGGCGGGCAGGGGCTCGGGAGGCGTCGCAGCCAGCAGTTCCAGGTCCGGCAGGGCGTGCGGCCACGACAGGAACGAATGGATCCGCTGGTTGTTGTAAGACTTGAGGCACCGGTAGCACGCGACCTCGCAGTCCTCGTGCTTCAGGTGCTCGATTGCCCGCGCCGCGACCAGGTGGAACTCCCCGGCGGCCCGGTCCAGGAATCCGCTCCCCCCGACCGCACCGTCAATGAACACCAGCGCGCCCAGCCGTCGCGTCACGCCCTCCCAGGGGACCTCCCACATGGGTTCCAGCTCGAACTCGATCTCGTTGCCCTCCAGCAGGTAGAGCTGGCGCAGGCCGATGCGCAGGGCGTGGCCCAGCGAGTAGCCCCACCGCCGCCAGGCGTCGTCCTTCAGCCCGGCCGGCACGTCCACCGTGATGCGCAGCGTGGTCGCGGTCAGGCTGCACACCAGGGCGAGCGGGTCCGGGGCCTGGCCGGCGCGCTCGCAACTCGTCGCGTGCCCGTACGGGTCCCGGTCACCGGCGGCCCGGGGCTTCTTGCGGCCCTTCCCCTTCGCGTCGTCATGGGCGTCAGGCTTCAGGGTCTGCCCGCAGCTCGGGCACAGGTAGAACCCGCGGCCCGCATCGTGCAGGTACGGCGCCCCGCCCTTCACCTCGGCCGGCGTGGGCGGTTTCCACTCGTTGACCCAGCGGACCTCCTCGCCGCGCCGCAACTCCACGGCCCAGCCCGTGCCCAGGCGGTACCGGGCCACGACCAGGCCGTCCCACTGGGGGTAGGCGCGGACCAGGCTCTGCGTCGCGAACCGGTCCTCCTCCTCCAGGACCGGCGTGTCCTCGCGAACGGCCAGGAACCCGCCGAACTCGAACCCGGGAAGCGGCTTGCCGGCAAGCGCCGTGCACCCGCAGCGGGGGCACTTCACGTGCTTGTCGTGGCCGAACCGCAGTCCGCACACGGGGCAGCAGTAGTACAACCACCCGGGAACCAGCGTCTTCGGGTTCCACGGGGACGAGGCGTCCAGCCCGCGGACGGCCCACCGGTGGCCGCGGGCATGCACGATCGCGCCCGGCTGGTACTGGCCCAGCGCGAACCGGCGCTCGACGGACAGAGGCTCCTCCTCGTGCTCGTCGCGGTGCAGGCGCAGGGTCCCGGGCAGGCTCGGGAACTCGTACCCCGGCAGCAGTCCGAACTCCGCGAGCCGCCGCATCGGGTAGCCGGCGCTCCGGTCGTCGGCCTCGCCTTCGTCGCGCTTGTCGTCGCCGATCCCCAGCAGCCGGCGCTTCAACTCGGCCGCATGCCGCAGGCGGTACTCGCCCTTCTTGTCCTGGATCTCCAGCCACGCGTCGATCGTCTCCTGGAGCCGGACGACCTGGAGCCGCACCCGGTCGAACACGTCCCGGATACGAGCGGGGAACTCCTCCAGCGCGGCCTTCAGCTTGTCGCGCGTGTCGAAGCCCGCACCAGCCAGCACGTCCGGTCCCCAGGCGGCCATGGCCAGGTCCACGGCCTCGTCCACCCGGGACCGCACCGCGGCCAGCAGTTCGTCCACCTTCTCCTGGTTCAGTTCGCCCTTGACCGAGATGTAGTCCACCATGCGACCGCTCAGGCCGGGCTCCGCGCCCCCGAGCGCGATGGCGTTCAGGTGCCGGACCACCACGTCGCGGTTGCCGAGGCCCACCGGCGGCGCCGGGATCTCGCCCGCGATCATCTCGGCGGGCTTGTCGTAGAAGTAGCCGTCGTGGGGGGTGTTGCGCGCGTATCCGAGCACGACGCCGACCCGCGTCCGACGGCCGGCGCGCCCGCCGCGCTGCGAGTAGTTGTCGGGACGCGGCGGGACGTTGCGCATCACGACCGCGTCCAGGCCGCCCACGTCGATGCCCATCTCGAGCGTCGGCGAGCACGCGAGCACGTTCAGCGGCGACACATCGGGCCCGGCCTTGAACCTCTCCTCGATGTCCGTGCGCATCTCGCCCGTGACCTGGGCCGTGTGCTCCGAGGCCACCAGCGGGAGCAGCGACTCCTTCAGGATCCGCTGGACGTACCGGTTCCCGGCGATCTCCTCCTCGGGCCACGGCACCAGGTCGCCCTCGCACGCGGGGCAAGGGGCGCCCGGCTCGGCCCACGGCATCCGGACGTGGCAGACCGTGCACTTCCGCCGGTCGGCCGGCGCCACCAGGTCCAGCACGACCGCGTCCGCCTCGACCTGGAGCAGGTCCGTCGCCTGCCGGAAGCCGAACAGCCTGGACTTCACGATCAGGCCGGGCTCGACCAGGAACGACATCAACGCCAGGAAATCGTCCTCGGTCGGGTCGATCCCCCCCATGCGCCGCAGAAGCCGGCGGACCTTGATTTCCATGGACGGCGGGCGCCGGCCCCCCTTGGACGCGCGCCAGGCGTTGCACAGCTTCAGGCCCTCGGCCACGTCGTGCTCGTCCATGCGCGACAAGGGCTCGCCGGACGCCTTGCAGGGATACCCGGACGGCGTGCGGATCCGGCGCTCCCAGTCCGCGGCCTTCTGGAACTCCTCCGGGCATCCCGGGTTGCTCGGGTGGAAGCAGAGCATGGGCCGCGACAGGGCCGCGTGCACGCGCATCTCGTCCAGCACGCAGCGGGCCAGGTGCGCGAGTTGCCCGATGCGGATGCCCAGCCGCGCCGCGAGACTCCCCCCGCAGTCGCGGACGTACGGGTCGAGCCTGTCATACCGAACGCCCACGAGGCCGAGGTTCAGGATCGTGGCCCGGTAGCCTGCGCTGGTCGCGAGGTCGTCGAGCAGCGGCGCCTCCTCCCAGGCGAGCGCGTTCGCGCGGATGCCGCCCGGCAGGTAGTCCGCCTTCTTCTTCCCGGCCGCGTGCGGGTTGTCCTGCGCATCGACGCCGGCCACCATCAATCCCTGCACCGCGTCCTTCAAGGTCATGGGCCCGCTCTGCCGCAGCAGGCGGCACAGGTTGCGGCGCATCCGGTCGTACCGCCCCGCGTACGTGATGAACCGGGCCTGGTGGGCCGCGTCCTGGCGGCTGTCCGAGAAGATCAGCAGGCGTTCCTTGCCGTCGTGGCCCGGCCGACCCCGGTTCTGGTCCGCAAGGCTCTCGACGAGGCCCTCGGCCACGACGCGGACCGCCGCCGACGTCCCGAGCGCCACGGGCGTCAGGATGTCGCGCGACCCGGCGGTGCCGCCGCACACCAGGCACCGGTTCCGGGCGGGCGCCAGGACCGCCTTGACCGGGTAGTCGCTCTCGACGTCCGAGAACGCGCACGTCCCGGGGTCGAACGACCCGACGTGCACGGACCGGCCCTTCATCTTCTCGCCCGCGTGGCCGGCTGCCGCGTGCCCGTCCCCGGGCTCGCCGACCTCCCCCCCGACATCCTCGTCGTCCGCGGCCTCGACCGGACCGTCGTACAGCATCCACTCCTTGCCCTCGACGCTTCCATCGTGCCGGGGCTCCAGCGGCGCGTCGGCGGGTTCGTCCGCCCCAACGAACCGCAGCGCGTGCGCCCCGCACCCGCGGCAGATGAAGAGCGGGGCCGTCTTCCGCCCGCACGCCGCGCACTCGGTCTCGCCCTTCGCGTAGATCTGCCCGCACGCGGGGTCCACGCAGCGCGCGAACCGCCAGCCGCCGCGGATGAACCGGTGCGTGCGCAGGCGCAAGGCCCCCGGGGTCCCGTCCGGCAGGGCCGCGCCCACGGACAGGGCCAGCAGGACCTCCCGGCGCACCTTCTCCGGGTCGGCCGCACGGCGTTCCGGCACCTCCTTGACGATCTCGTCGACCAGGTCCGTCACGGACCGCGGCCGCCGGATCAGGCGTCCCTGGAGGTCCCACAGGATGCCCGCGTGGGTCGCGGCCTGGTCGATCGAGGCGGTCTCCGGAAGGCCCGCGAGCCGGGCCAGCGCACGGCGGACCGCCGCGGCATCGGCGGGATCGGGCGGGTCCAGGTCCACGGGCTCGGCGGTCCACCGGGCCGTCGCCGGCACCACGACGTCGGACAACTCCTCGCCGATGACCGCGAATCGCGCGCCCGGCACGCCCGTGAGCCTCTCCAGGAACTCCCGGACCGCCGCGTCGCGCAGGGCCTTCACCTCGCCGGGAGCGCGCCCCGCCTCCTCCACGCTCTTGATCGTCGCGGACGTGGCCACGGGCAGCAGTTCGGGGAATCGCTTGCGGTCATTCGGGTCCTCCGTTCCCCAGTCCTGTCGCGCCCGGGCCAGGTGCGCCCGCAGGCGCCGCACCAGCAGGGCGATGTTCGCGCCCAGGCTCCCCCGGTACGTGTGCACCTCGTCCAGCACCAGGAACCGGCACCGGTGGTTCGCGAACAGCGCGTCCCGGTCCGCGGGCCGGACCAGCAAGTACTCGAGCATCATGTAGTTCGTGAGCAGGATGTGCGGCGGGTGGGCCCGGAGCTGCTGGCGGTCCGTCGCGGAGGTCGAGCGGTCGTACTTCGCCACCTGGACATAGGTGTGGCCGGACTCAGCGAGGTAGGCCCGGATGCGCTCCTCCTGGTCGTTCGCGAGCGCGTTCATCGGGTAGACCAGGATCGCGGTCAGGCCCGAGTGCTTGTGGAACTGCACGGCGTCGTCGATCGCGTTCTGGATCACGGGGAGCAGGAAGCACTCGGTCTTGCCCGACCCGGTGCCCGTGGTCACCACGACCGGCCGAGCGTCCGCCGCGAGCAGGGTCCCGATCGCCTCGCTCTGGTGCAGGTACGCGCGGTCCGACCCGCTGCGCGCCTCCATCACCGCCGCGAGCTTCGCGTCCAGCCCGAGGTCCCGCCACCGTTCCCCCGCCTTGAACGGCCGGTGCGCCTGGAAGAACGGCTCCTGGGCCAGGAATCCCTTGCGGTCCAGGGCCTCCACGAGGGCCGCGCGCAGACGGGGGTCCCGCGCCCGGAACTCGGTCATCAGGTAACTGCGGTACTCCTCGATGACCCGGTCGACGATGGTGATCGGATGAAGGGGCATGATCACTCCACTTGGAAGCCACGACGGAACCGCGTGGTTGCCGAGAAACCGGCACGAATTGCGCGAGGCACAACCATTCGTAGTTCCGCGACGATCGGCGCCCGCCCGCCCATATTCGCCCGTCAGTTATCGGCGCTTTGCGCGGCAACAACCCAGGCGTCCCATCCGGCCCCGCCAAGGTATCGCCGGCCTCTGCGCTCCCCTTGAGACACCAGCACGCCAGACTCCACCAGACGCGCGAGCGCCCGCTTCGCCCTCGATTCATCCAGACCGAACACTTCCCGGTAGTCTCCGTTCGTGATGAAGCCCTTCTGGGTCATGCGGCGCGCGAGGACCTCGCGAGGCCCCTGCTTCGCGGTCACCGGGCTGGCGCCGGCCTGTGCCACCCGATACCTCGCGCCTCGGCCCACCAGCCCGGAAGCGGTCACGAGCCCCAAGTCCATCAGTACCCGGATCTCCCGGTACGCCACGTCGCGATCCACCTGGTTCAGCGCCTGGTACTGCGCGTTCGTGAACGATCCGCTCGGGTGGGCCACCAGGATCCGCATCTGGCGGGTGTTCGCCGGCAGGCCCCGGACGTACCGCTCCCACGCCGGGTCCGGCGTCTCGAAGATCGGCTGGTTGTAGAGGACGACCGTGAACTCGTGCGCGTCGGGCCGCAGTTCGGGCAGCCTCAGCAGCGATTCCTCCATCTCCGCGAACATGCGCGGGATGCCCTCGCCGCGGTCCCGCATCAGGTTGAACTCGCCCAGGACGCGCGTGATGCACGGGTTGCGGCTCGCGTGCTGGCGCTCGCGCCTGCGCAGCCGGTCCAGGTCCACCTCGGGGAGCAGGCTGCCGGGGCTGATCACCTCCATCCGGTCGTCGAACAGCCACACCTCGACGCACCGACCACGCACCCGGTAGTCCCGGTGCGCCAGCGCGTTGACCAGGGCCTCCTGCCACGCGAACGTCGGGTAGCGCGATCGCCGCCGCGAGGACCAGGACGCTTCGACGGGACACGGTGCCTCCGCAGGTTCGGGCGGAACCTATTGTAGTGTGTCCGGCGGTCCTTTGACCGCGTCGGCGATTCCTTGCAGGATGGGCGCGCCTCGAAGGAGGTGTGGCCATGGAGGATCCGCTCCGGCCCGGCGGCGCGGGGGCGCGCACGAGGGCGCGCATCGCGCTGGCCTCGTGCGTGCTGCTGTGCCTGGTGGGCGCCGGCATCGCCTGGGACCTGACGCGCGTCTGGGTGCTCTCCAGGACCGACCCCGACTACCACTCGTTCTGCGCGGTCAGCGAGGGCATGAACTGCGAGACGGTCGCGCTGTCCTCGTGGTCGGCCTTCCTGGGCGCCCCCAACAGCGTCTG
>DYKK01000178.1 GCA_020722625.1 Anaeromyxobacter dehalogenans | reverse complement strand
GTCCACGGCGCGCGACCCCGCGACCCACGCGAGGAACGCGGTCCGGGGTCCGGGCCGGTCCAGGAGGAGCGCGTACAGGCCGGGCCTCCACACGTCGTACAGAAACGCCGGCGAGGCGCGCAACGGTGCGGCCCGCAGCAGTCCTCCCGCCGGGTCCCCGGCCCCCCGAAGCACCAGGGCCCGCAGGAGGGCCGCCCGCCACCCCCCGGGCGCGAGCCGCGCAAGGACCGGGGCCGGCACCGCGGTCCCGAAGAGGCAGCGGACCGCTTCCAGGGTATAGAAGAGGGCCGCGGCGCAGCCCCACGACGCGGCGCGCCCCGCCGCGGCCTCCCAGTCGAGCGGGCGGGTCTCGATCAGGCGCGCGGCGTCGAGAAACGGGCGCACGCCGGCCAGCATCCCCGTGCGGGCCTGGTGGACCGCCACGAACAGCAGATGGTCCTCCCAGGCCGGCGCGAGACCCCGCGGGACCCGGACCGCGCGCGCGAAGACCCCGTCGAGGTCCACGGCGAGGCCCTGCGGTTCGTACGTCGGACCCGCGTGGACCTCGACGAGGCCCCCTCCGGGCGCATCGAGCTGTCGTTCGAGCGAGTACTTCATGCTGAAGGGTCGCGTGGGGTACGAGGCCCGCACCCGGAACCCTCCCTCCCCGAGGGCTCGGGCCGCCCGCCCCAGGTCGGCCCGGCGCACCAGGAGGTCCACGTCGGCCATCGGGCGCATCCACGACGCGGGATACAGCGTGTCCCGGAAACACGTCCCCTTCATCACCAGGAACGGGACCCCGGCCCGCTCCAGGAGGTCCGACGCCCTGCGCAGGAGCCGGTCCACCGCGAGGTCCCGGCGGATCGCGTCGCGCGTCCACGCCTCGGCGCGCTCGCGCAGGGTCGGGTGGCGCCCGGCGCGCCGTCCCGCCGCCGCGACCAGCGGGAGCAGGCCCTCGGCCTGTGCCGTGCGGGCGACCGCCTCCAGGTCCGCACCGTCCAGCGAATCCACGACGCTCGCGGCCTCGGCCTCGCGACCCCGCGCCACGTCGTGCGCGACCCGCCGCACCACGTCACCGATGCCGGCCCCCGTCCGGTCCAAGTTCCTCGTCCCCGTATGTCTCGAGATACTCCCTCCACACCCCCTCGCACCGGTCGTCGTCCGGGCAGTCCCGGCAGACCTCCGCCTTGGCCTTGCCCTCCACGACCCGGTCCCGGCTCCAGTCGCGGGGACCCTGGTCCAGTTGCCGGACCTCGCTGCGCACGTGCTCCCGGTAGTGGTTTTCGGACGCGATGTGCGCCAGGTCCCCGAGCACGCACAGGGGGATCGCCTCGGTGACCGCCTCCCCGCCCGCCCGCTCCATCCGCACGACCGCCTCCCGCAGCGGCGGCAGGACCTCGGACAGCCTCGGCACCACCCCGCGGTAGTCCCGGGCCGCGTTTCCGAGCCCGTGGGGAAACGTGAGGTTCAGGCGACGCACGCCCACGCGGAGCAGGACATCCGCGATCGCGGGCAAGGAAGCCTTGTTCCTGCGTGAAATCACGACCTTCCCGGTCACCTTCTCCCCCCGGGACGCGAGCGCCGTCATCGCCGAGAGGGTCTGCTCGAACGACCCCGGGGCGCGCGTCACCGCGTCGTGGACCTCCGCGTCGGCCCCGTGCAGCGCGACCACGAATCGCACCCCGAGACCGCACAGGGCCTCGCGCGCCGGAGCGTAACACAGGACCCTTCCATTGGTCTGGAGCCCGACCGCGAGCCCCAGGGCCACGGCCCGCCGCACGAGCACCGGCAGGTCCCGCCGCAGGGTGGGCTCTCCCCCCGTGAAGGTCACCAGCCCGAACCCACGCCGGCGGGCGTCCTCGAGTTCCGCCAGGACCTCGGCCGTGGTCCGGAAGTCCCTCCCGCGGGCCAGGGCGCGCGCCCGCTGGTCCGCCACCACGCAATGGATGCAGTGGTTGTTGCACGCGTACGACAGTTTGATGTCCAGGTGAAGGACGGGGCGCGGGGCGGTGATGTCCGTGAGGTCCAAGCCGGTCCCCGTGCGGAGGACTCCGCGTCTTGTTCCGCCCACGCCCACGCCCACGAGGATGCGTCTCCCGGAGACCAGGGGCTACACCGTCACTTCCCGCAGGAACCGGGCCGCGTCCTCCGGCGGCGTGGGGTTGATGTAGAAGCCGGTGCCCCACTCGAACCCCGCCATCTTGGTCAGGCGCGGGAGGATCTCCAGGTGCCAGTGCCAGTCCAGTTCGATGGTGGACCAGTAGCCGGGGCGCCGGGGCTTCAGGTGATACGCCGGGGCCGTGTGGAGCATGTAGTTGTACGGCGGGTCGTCGAGGCTGCGCTTGATGCGCAGCAGGACCTCCCGCAGGTGCCGGGCCAGGCGGGCAAGGGCCTGGTCGTCCAGGACCCCGAAGTCGTGCTCGTGACGCCTCGGGGCCAGCGTCACCTCGAACGGGAAGCGCGAGGCGTACGGGCACCAGGACACAAAGTCCGCGTCCGCGGCCACGACCCTCGAGTGCGTCGCGAGTTCCTGGGCGATGATGTCGCAGAAGATGCACCGCTCCTTGGCCGTGTAGTGTTCGCGGGCGCTTTCGAGTTCGATGGCGACCGTCCGGGGCGTCACGGGGGTGGCGATCAACTGCGAGTGCGGGTGCGCGAGCGACGCCCCGGCCGCCGAGCCCCGGTTGCGGAATACGAGCACGTATCGAAAACGCGGGTCGTTGCGCAGGTCCATGATCCGGTCGCGGTACATGGAGAGGACCAGGGCGATCTCGTCGAGCGACAGGTCGGGGAGGTCCTTGTCGTGGTGCGGGGTCTCGATGATGACCTCGTGGGCCCCGATCCCGTTCATCCGGTCGTACTGCCCCGCGGCGGCCCGGTCCAGGTCCCCCTCGATCCGCAACGCCGGGAACTTGTTGGGGACCACGCGCACCTTCCAGCCGGGGGCGTTCGCAGCCGATCCGTCCCGGAACACCCGGATCTCGGGGGGGGTCATGCCCTCGTTTCCGTAGCAGAAGGGGCATTTCCCGTCCCCGCCCGTGTCGCGCTCGATCCGGAAGTCGGACGGGCGCCGGGCCCTCTCGGTCGCGATGATCACCCAGCGTTTCTGGATGGGATCATGTCGCAATTCTGGCATCGAAAGCCTCTTCAATATTTCATATCAACACTAGACAAACCAGTTCTTCGATTCGAAGGTCTCCGGGTCGAACATGAACTCGATCAGCGAATCCCACGGGAATCGCTCCTCCTCGAGGCCGCCCTTCCCCAGGACCACGAAAAACTCCACCGCGAACGGCGCCCGCCGGTCCACCCCGAAGACCCCGACCGGAATCGCCGCTTCCAGGACCTCGTTCACCGCGACCTCGGCCCCCTCCACCAATCCGGCGGGGTGTTCCCCGGCCAGCCGCTCGACCACGCAGCCGTGGGGACACCCCCGGACCACGAGCGTCACCTCCTCGGGCCGCACGAAGTGCAGGCGGACGAAGCCATCCCCTTCCAGGAACTCCCTCAGGGGTTCGAACCCGTCGCACCGGAAATAGACACGCTCCCGGTCAAAGCCGAAGTGGACCGACGCGAGGACCGGGCGCAGCCGATGGATGGCCCCGTGGCTGAACTCGCACACCCCGGCCCCGACCCACTTGTAATAGGAATCCCGGAACCCCGTGATCCTCGGCTGGATGGTGGCCGTCGGGGCCCGGACGTCCAGACCTCGGACGTCCTCGTTCAGCGGCCCGTCGAGCGACTCGGGTGGCGCGATCCCGACCCGCCGATACACGGCCCGCAGGTTCTGGCGGAACAGGTAATCGAATTCCCGCTTGTGGACCGAGGCGTGCCCCTTGCCGAACCACCAGAACCAGTCCGAGGCCTCGGCCCGCAGCAGGGGACAGCCCGCGCCGTTTTCCGGACCCCCATGGACCTTGCACGCCCGCTCGGGGAGGTCGCGGACCACCTGGTAGGCCGCGGCCAGGGCCTCCCACGCCCGGTTCTTGACCGGGTCCCCGATCCAGGTGTTCAGGTTCCCGTCCACCCACGACCCGGTCGCCACCTGCGGGACCTCCTCGCGGGCCCCGTACCGCTCCAGGTAGGCGGACAGGGTGATCGGCTCCACGAAATCCGACTCCTCGATCGCCCCGTAGAGGGCGTCCAGGAACGGATAGCCCCCGTCCGGGTAGAACTCCCACGCGTTCTCCCCGTCCATGGCGATCAGGACGATCCCCTGGTCGTCCGGGGCCTCCCGGGCGAGATCCTCCAGCCGCTGCATGAAGTGGGCGACCGACCGGTCGTTCGGCCAGCGGCTATAGACGAACCCGATGTCGTCCGACAGGGCCCGGTTCCGGAAGAAGACGGCCATCCCGTTGAAGCGGACGGGGTACAGCCGTTCGTCGGGGGTCAGGTCCCCTCCGAACGTGCGCCGCAGGACCTCCTCGTCCGAGGCGATCCAGCGCAGGCCCCGCGAGGCCATCATCCGGACGACCCCATCCGAGATCGCCCCCTCCGGAGGCCACATCCCGGCCGGCCGGGTCCCGAAGAGCCCCTCGAAGGCCTCGATCGCCAGGTCCAGTTGCCGCTCGGCCTCCTCCGGGGCCACGAACCGCACGCCCGGCAGCACGACGCCTGGATCGGCCTCCAGGGCCGACGCGCTCGTCACCAGGAGGGGCATCAGCGGGTGGTAGTAGGGGCTCGTGGACATCTCGACTCGCCCGCTCGCGGCCAGGTCCGTGTACAGGGACCCGATGTTCCGGAGGTGGAGCCGGCTTCGTTCGAGCAGGGCCTCGCGGTCGGCCTCCGTGAAACCGCGTCCCTTCCGGATCAGGGCCTGGACCCCCTCGTCCCCCTGGAGAATCGGCCCGCACCAGGCCAGCAGGAACAGCGTGGTCAGATCGAGGAACTCCTCGGGAGGAAAGGCGGACGCGGCCGCGCTCGCGTCCCGGTTCGCCCGGTAGAAGTCGTCCAGCTGCCGGTACCGCGGGAATCGGGCGATCAGCGGCTCCGGGCAGCCGTCGAAGCACGTCCGAAGCAGGAACTCGCGGCTCGCCGCGTCCAGGGTCGCGGGGTCCTGGGCCATCACCTCAAGGGTCTGGTCGCGCGCGGACCCGTCCGCGTACCGCGAGACCTGCTCCATCAGCGAGAGGGTCACATTGAAGTTCGCCCTCATCCGGGGGTGCCGGGCCACGAGCGCCGCCATGTCCCCGTAGTCCTTCGTGGCGTGCAGGTAGGCCCACGGCAGCAGAAACAGGCCCGTCGTCGGGTCCTCGTACGGGGGCTGGTGCATGTGCCACAAGAATGCGACGTGGATCTTCTTCGCCATCCTCACCCTTCTCCAGCGCCCGAGCCCGCGCCCGAAGGAACCCTGCCGCTCACTCCTCCTCCAACGGGGGCCCCAGGCCGTACTTCGCCAGTTTGTACCTCATGGACCGGAAGGTGATTCCCAGGAGCGTCGCCGCGTCCTTGCGGACCCCGCCTGCGCGCCGCAGGGCGTTCAACAGGATCCGCCGCTCGATGTCCTCCAGCCGCGCCTCCAGGTCCAGCCCCTCCTCGGGGACCTGGGTCACGTCCTCCAACGGGCTCAGGGTATCCAGACGGGTCTGGCGGACGTGCTCGGGCAAGGCGTCCATCTCGATGGTCCGGCCGCGCCCGAAGGTCACCGCATGTTCGAGGATGTTCTCGAGCTCCCGCACGTTCCCGGGGTAGCGCAGGGCCTTCAGCCTCTCCATCACGTCCGGCGCGATGACGAGCGGCTCGCGGCCGATCTCCCGGCAGAACTTCTCCACAAAGTGCTGAGCAAGATACGGGATGTCCTCGGCGCGCTCCCGCAGCGGGGGCAGGTGGATGCGGATCACGTTCAGGCGGTAGAACAGGTCCTCGCGGAACCGGCCGGCCTTGACCTCCTGGTGCAGGTCCTTGTTGGTGGCCGCCACGACCCGGACGTCCACCTTGACCTCCTGAGTCCCGCCCACCAGACGGATCGTGTGCTCTTGCAAGAAACGCAGCAGTTTCACCTGCATCGGCAGCGAGACCTCGCCGATCTCGTCCAGGAAGACCGTGCCGCCTTGCGCCGACTCCAGGAGCCCGTGCCGCGTCGTGTGGGCCCCGGTGAAGGCGCCGCGCACGTGCCCGAACATCTCGGATTCCATCAGGGTGTCCGGAATGGCCCCGCAGTTGACCACCACGAACGGGCCGTCCTTCCGCGGCGAGTTGAAGTGGATGGCCCGGGCGACCAGTTCCTTCCCCGTCCCGCTCTCGCCCGTGATCAGGACGGACGTCCTCGTCGCGGCCACCCGGGCCACCGTATCGAAGACCTGGCGCATCCGGGCGGTCTTGCCCACGATCTGGTCGAAGCGGTAGCGCCCGGACAGCTCGCGCCGCAGGCGGATGTTCTCGAGGGACAGCGCGCGCCGTTCGAGGGCCTTCTCGATGGTGATGCTGATCTCGTCCAGTTTGAACGGCTTGCCCACGTAATCGAAGGCCCCGCGCCGCATGGCCTCGATCGCGGTCTCGACCGTCGAGTACGCCGTCATCACGATGACCTCGCACTCGGGGGCCGATGCCTTGACCCTGGACAACACGTCGAGCCCGCTCTGCCGCCCGAGTTTCAGGTCCGTCAAGACCAGGTCGAATTCGTTGTCGCCCACGAACCGGAGGCCCTCTTCGGCCGAGGACGCACTGACCACCTCATGACCCGTCTTGCGCAGGAACATCTCGAGCACCTGGCGGAGGGACGAGTCGTCTTCGATGACGAGGATGCGGGCCATCGTCCGTCCGGGTTTCGGATCAAGGGTCAACGGCCGCGGGGCGACGAGCGGAGCGGGAGACGGGATTCGAACCCGCGACTTCAACCTTGGCAAGGTTGCACTCTACCACTGAG
>DYKK01000504.1 GCA_020722625.1 Anaeromyxobacter dehalogenans | reverse complement strand
GTTGGAGGGGGTGGGTGGGTGGGCCAGAAAGATGTGGGGTGGGTGGGCCAGAAAGATGTGGGGCGGGTGGGTGGGGCATCCCGATGGTCCTGGGTGGGTGGGGCATCCCGACGGTCCTGGATGGGCGGCGCGGCCGCACCGGTCAGGGACACCCGTCGCCCCGTGGGGGAATCCCCGAGGCTCAGCCGCTCGATGTCCGCAAGGAGCCGTGTCTTGCCCGACCCCGTCGGCCCCACGAGCGCCACGACCTGCCCGGGATGGAATTCGAGGGCGTCGAACCCCTCCGGTCGTCCGTCCCGGTCCCGTCCCGCCTCGATTCGCAATCTAATTCGTGTCCTACTCATGCCCGGATCCGATCCCCTGACAGAAGTGACAGTACCCCGTGGGCAGGGTGGCCCGCAGGGGTTCCATGTCCAGCAGGCGCGTGTCGCGCCGTTGTCGGATCGCGGCCCCCAGGTCCAGGGTCCCCTCGCCGGTGAGGCCGTTCGCCGGGAACACGAGCGCCCCGGGGTTGAGGGCCTGAAGCCGCCGCAGGAAGACCTCGCGTTCCGCCGGGCTCAGCATTTCGGCCCGGGTCAGGACCACGAGGTCCGCGTTTTCGACCAGGGGGCGCATCTTGTCCGGGGTCGCGAGGTTGGACAGCCCGCTGACCACGCAGACCGCGAGGACGCGCCGCAGAAACGGGGCGCACCGATGGCACAGGCCGCCGGACTCGATCGCGAGCACGTCGAGACCCCGGGTCGCGGCCCATCGCCATGCCTGGCCGAGCATGACCATGGCCTCGTGGTCGGGGCAGACGTCCCCGGACACGTGGACCCGGGCCGCGATGCCGTGGCGCTCGAACCGGTCTGCGTCCGGCGAGGGTCGCGGGTCCACCTTGAAGACCCCCGGTCGCAGGCCCTCTCGTGCGAGCGACTGGAGGGCGTGGACCAGGAGGGACGTCTTCCCGCTGCCGTGCGCGCCGGCGACCACCAGGATCTTCAAGCGGTTCCTCCCCGTCACGGTCCGCCGCCGCGACATCGGCAGCACGACGGAATACCCTGATTTGTCGCGGTCTCGTGCCAGCCGCGACTGGGGCCCCGGCTTCCCGCGCAGG
>DYKK01000503.1 GCA_020722625.1 Anaeromyxobacter dehalogenans | reverse complement strand
AGGTCCTGACGCGCGAGAACGCGCTCTGACACGGTCAGGGATGGACCATTCGATTCCCATTTTCTGACGCGGCCACCTTGTCCTTTCGATTCGACCCTGGCGCGCAAGCAGCCAGTCCAGTGCCCCGTACACCTCGGCCAAGTCCGCGTCCTCGACCCCGAGATCCGACGCCAACGTCGTTGTCTTCCACAGCCGTACCGTGCCGAGCTTCGATGCAGGATGCAGCACCCGTTCCGCAATCATCCCCATCACGAGGTCTCGCTCCCGGCATCCCCGGCTCGACAGCAACTCTGCGATCCCGAGATTCCTCATCGTCCCCAGCACCGCCCGCACGTGTCCCGCCGGTAGCGACCGTTCGGTCTGGACCGCCTCTTGACTCCCTCCAGTCGGTAGGAACTTTCATCGGGACTCAAACCTGGAACCCCCGCATCGAGCGACATCGTGGCGAAGGTCTGGGGGGGGTGTCAAGTGGATTCTGCGGTTGGAAAAGCGCTTGCGGACGGGGTGTTGGGAGGGAGGGGGCGGATCGGTGCGTCGCGGCGCGGGTCGGGGTGAAGGGGAGCGGCTCTGGGCCCTTGGGGCCGGGCGGTCGTCCGGGAGAGGGCCGTGGCGGGTCGGATGGCGACCGGGAGAAGGACCGGGGACCGGTTCGCCGGCACCTTGACCGCGGGAGGTCACGGGGGAGCGCGAGCCGCGTGGGTGCCACGGGAGGAGGTGCGTGGTCGTCGAAAAACGGGGGGTCGGCGCCGGGACCGGGGAACAGGTCGGGCTCGTCGAAGGGGCACCTCGGGGGCGCGATGGAGGGAGAAGCCGTGGGCGGAGTCGCACAGCGGCGACCTGTCCTGGTCGTCGTGATGGTCGTCGCGGTCCTGTCCGCCGTCGGACGGGAGGCGTCCGCGAGGCGACGGGGAGCAGCGAAGCGCCTCGGCCGGCGCGGCGTGGAGAAGGGCCTTGTCCGGCTCCGCCCACTGCTCCGCGTCCTGCTCCTCGCCCTGCTCGATGCGGCGGGCCGCTATCAGGCCGCCTCGTCTCAGCCCGGGTTGTTCACCGTAGCGTCGTCGCGAGACCGTCGAGACGGCCCGGCTGCAAGGCGCGGGG
>DYKK01000177.1 GCA_020722625.1 Anaeromyxobacter dehalogenans | reverse complement strand
TGTGGCACAGCCGATAGATGGGGGGGGAAGTCGCGGCCCCAGGGTGGTGAAATGAAACGAAGCAGATTTCATGTCTATTCAAAGACTTGCGAAAATTGACGGCGGATTTCGGGACCGCCACGGCGAATCGTCCCCGTCCCTGGAACCGGGTGTCGTCTCGCGTGCCCGACATCCTCGTCGCGTCCGCCCTTCCCGAGGGTCCGCCCGGATGATACCATGCCGCATCGCGAGTGGACCCCACGGAGGCGAGCATGAGCCCCCCCGCGTCCCCGAAGGAAGGTCCCCGGGAGGTCAAGGTCGTCCTGTCCGACCTCCACCTCGGCACGGGGACGCGGCCCGGCGAGGTCAACCCCTTCGAGGACTTCCACGAGGACGAGCGCCTGGCGGAACTGGTCCTTTCTTTTTCGGGGGAGGACTACGACGGCGTCCCGGTCGAGATGGTCCTCAACGGCGACATCCTGGACCTGCTGAAGGTCCCGTATCGGGGGGAGTTCCGCACCGAGGTCACGGAGGACGTGGCCCTGGAGAAGGTGCGCCGGTGCCTCCGCGGGCACCCGCAGGTCTTTGACGCCCTGGCGGAGTTCGTCGCGCGGCCGGGGAACCGGATCACGTACCTCGCGGGCAACCACGACCTCGACATCGCGTTTCCGGGGGTCCAGCGGCTGATCCGGGCGAGACTCGGGGTCCCGGAGGGGTCCGATGCCCTCCGGTTCCTGACCGACGCGGAGTTCTACCGCCTTCCGGGCGGGGTCGTGGTCACCCACGGGCACCAGTTCGAGGAGATGAACCGCACCGACGGGGGGAAGCCGTTGCGGGTCGGGGACGACGGGCGGGAGCGGGTCAACCTGCCGTGGGGGAGCCTCTTTTTTCTGAACGTCCTGGCCCCGGCCAAGGTCGAGCGCCCGATCATTGACCTGGTACAGCCCTTGTCGTCGTTCATCCTGTGGGGGCTGGTCTTCGATCTGCGGTTCACCTTGAAGATCCTGTGGAGGATCGTGGCGTTCTTCGCGAAGACGCGCCTGCGAACGATCTACGAACGGGAACTGGATGTCCTGAAGACGTTCCAGATGCTGGCCGAGGAGTTCGCGCTGTACAACAACCTGGAGCGGCGGGCCTCTCGGTTGCTGCGGTCGGCCGACGACATGAAGGCCCTGATCGTGGGCCACAGCCACAAGGCCGGGATGCACCGCCACCCGCGCGACAAGGTCTATGTCAACACGGGGACGTGGCTCCAGCGGGTCAGCCTGGACCTCCAGAGCCTGGGGACCACGCGCCGCCTCACGTACGCCGTGGTCGTGTACGGCCCCTCCGGACCGCCCACGGTCCGGCTGCTGCGCTGGCGGGGCGTGATGCGGACCTGGGAACCCATGACCACGGACTGATTCGGGTTCAAAGGACTTTCGTCACGCGGACGGGACGGCGCGGGTCCAGGCCGGCCTGCGCCAGGAGGTCCCGTCCGACCTCGACGTGAGCCGGGCGGGCCGTCACGTCCCCGAGCACCGCGTGCGCCGAGCGCAAGCCCCCGAGCCACCACCGCGTGTCCGACAGGTAGAGGTGGTCCCCGGGCCGGGCCGCGAGGCGCTCCGCGTCGGCCGGGGACAGGGCGACCCACCCCGGCCGGTCCACGGGGACCGCGGCCACGGTCACGGGCCGTCCCGGCCGGAGGTCGGGCTCGGACCCCTTGAAGCGCCGCAGCAGGGCCAGGCGGTCCGCGACGACGAGTCCCCGGAGGTCGAGCGCGGGGGAGGACCGGTCCAGCAGGGCCGCGACCACCCCGATGCCCGTGCTCGCGACGAGGCCGTAGAGGGCCCGCATGAACATGTAGGCGTGACCGTACGTGCCGCCGGGAGCGATGCCGTGCGCGAAGGGGGCGATGACCTCGGGCACGAAGAACGACAGGACGATGGCCAGCGAGCCCCCGATCATGGTGCAGACCGCGGCGCGCGCCGTGAAGCGTCTCCACAGGAACCCGAGCAGGATCACGCTGACGAGGGGCGGGGTGATCGCGGCGGTGAACGTGGCGTGCGCCGTGTAGATGGACCGGAACCCCGAATAGACCGGGACCAGGGCCAGGCCCAGGCCGGAGGCCGCGAGCGAGGCCCAGCGGGCCACGATCAGGTGATGGCGGTCCGGGGCGTCGGGCCGGACGTAGGGCCTCCACACGTCGTTGACGAAGATGGCGGAGACCGCGTTGATGAGGGCGTCCACGGACGACATGAGCGCCGCGATGAGCGCGGCGATCACGAAGCCGAAGACCCCGGGGCGGCACAGGACCTCCGTGACCCGGATGAAGACGTCCCGGGGGTCGGGGTGGTCGAGGAGTCCGGCGCGCTCGAGGCCGGCCGCGAGCCAGCCCGCCGACGACACCGAGAAGGCGACGAGCGGCATCAGGACGAGGGCCACCGCGAAGACGGCGCGCCGGCCGTCGCCCTCGCTGCGCACGGACAGGAAGCGCATGATGAAGCCCTGGTTCAGGAAGTAGAACGCGGCGGTGTTGGCGATCCCGTCCTGCCAGAAGATCCCTGCGGCCGCGAAGTCCGGGGGGTGGGTGAGGGGGCTGAAGGCCGCGCGATGGTCTGCCGGGAGGGCGTCCCAGAACGGCGCGAACCCCCCGACCGCGTCGAGTCCCAGGAAGAACAGGACGAACCCCGCGAAGATCAGAAGGATGCCCTGGGCCAGGTCCGTCATGATGACCGAGGGCTGCCCCCCGAACGAGACGTAAAGCGCGGTGACGAGGGCCGTGACCGCGGCCCAGCCGAACACGGACCAGGGGATCAGGGCGTGGATCGCGATCCCCATCGTGAAGAAGTTGATGCCGATGTAGCCCACCATGTAGAGGAGCAGCAGGCCCGTCATCACCGCGCGGGTGCGGGGGCCGAACCGCAGGGCCATGTATTCCGGGATGGACTGGATGCGCGAGTAATAGACGATCGGAAACCACCCGAACAGCCACAGAGGCAGGAGCATCCAGTCGTTCAGGTAGGTCTGGGTCGAGGAGAAGCCATACTCGTAGGCCACGGCGGAGTACTTGACGAAACTGTAGGAGCCCACGACCATCGAGACGCAGGACAGGGCGATGAGCCACCACGAAAAGCGGCGTCCCGCGAAAAAGAAGTCGCGTGTGGTCGTCGCGTACTTCGCGAACATCCCCCCGAAGCCGAGGATGAAGACGAAGTAGCCGGCGATGATCGCGGTGTCGAGGGCGTTCATCGTCCTTCCGTCACAGGGAGGGGGCCACGAACTCCAGGAACCCCTGGATCGCGAGGTAGCCGGTCACGAGCAGGAGGAGCAGGATCAGGGGACCCCGCTCCCCCTTTCGGAACGACCACGCACGGACCCGGTAACCCAGGTACAGCCCCGGCAGGAAGAACGCGAGCCCCAGGAGGTACTGGTACCAGAAAGACGCCTGTGAGTCGGTCATCGGTCGTCGCTCCCGCGATGGGGCCGGATGCTCGCGTGCCGGACCCGGGGGTATTCGAGCACGGTCGGGCGGGATCGGGCAAGGGGTGCGTTCCGCCCGGAATCCACATTGGAAGATCGCGACTGGCTTGCTGCGTGGTTCCCCTGGAGACGCGAGCACTGCTCTCCCGACACCGGGACCATGCCGTGACAGGGGACAGGGTCAGGGGGCAGGTTCAGGGACAGTGGCAGTGGCAGGGGTCAGTGACAGTGTCAGTGTCAGGCACACGTTGGTCGCGATGAGGGGCGCATGACGACAAGGCCACGTGCACCGCGAGGCCGGATCCCGGACGCCGGATCCCGGACCCCGGACCCTGAGGGGCGCGGCTCGGAGGCCGCGCAGCCGGCGCGATTTCAAATCGCGCCTCCAGGACCGACCGGGGTGACCAGCACGTGGCGCGACGACCAACCCCCATGATGCTGGGGCCGCGAATGCCAATTCGCGGCACGTGGCATAGCGACCAACCCCCACGTTCTGGAGGTGCGCCCGTTCGGGTTCCGGTGTAGCCTTGGGGTGTGCGCGGGCGGATCTCATGGGCCGGGGCGATGCTCGGGGCGGGCCTGGCGGCCTCGCAGGCGCGGGCCGCGGACGAGCGCCCGTGCCTCCCCCTTCCGGACGAATACCGCGTGTCCCTGGCGGTGCGCGAGGGGTCCGCGGTCTCGCTCGTGGAGGCCCTGGCATGCCTGATGGGGGTGGCGGCCGTGCGTGCGCCCGGGACGGCGGACCGTCCCCTGACCGTCGCGACCCCGTCCCCGGTCCCGCTCGCCCTGGCCGTGGTCGAGGCGGACCGGGCCGCGTCCCGCGCGGGCCTTCGCCTGAAACGCGATCGCAAGGCCCTGCGAATCACGTGCATCCGCGCGAGGTCGTGCGGGAATTCCACCGCCACCGGGAGGCCGGTGCGCGTGGTCCTGCGCGCCCCGGAGCGGATCGCGGTCGTCACGACCGAGGCCCCGGCGCCCTCGCGCGCCGTGCTCGACGACCCCGGGGCGGTCCGGCGGGTCGCGCCCGATTATCATCGCGTGTCCGAGGACGTGCGGGCCCTGGCGCGCCTGGACCCGATGGCCTTCGTGTCCGAGGGCGCGGCCTGGCCCAACCTGCTGGGGTTCCCCGAACCCGGGTTCTTCATCACGTGGCTGCGCCCGGGCGGGTTCTTCGAGCGGCTGGGGCTGCGCGCCGGGGACCTCGTGACCGAGGTGAACGGATACCGCCTGCGGTCCATCGCGGATGCCTTCGCCGCGTACGGGGCGCTGCAAGAGGCCCGGGTCCTGATCGTTCGCGTGCGCCGCGGGGCGGAGTCGCTCGTGATGATCGTCGAATTCGGGGCGCCGGGACCGTGACCCGCCGGGGTGCCGGGAAGTGGGTGGGAAGGAGGTGAACCGCACATGGCCCGGGTGATCCTCGCCGGATACAACGTGGACACGACGGTCCTCGACGCCCTGGGCCGGCGGAATCCCGAGGCGCTCGCCGCGACCCCGGAGACGCTGTCCGCCGCGTACGCCCGCATCTCGCGCGACCCGAGGCCCGTGGACGAGTTGCGGGCCGCGGCCCGGGCCGACGTGGGCCGGGCGCGCGCCTCGAACCAGCGCATCGTGTTCGAGTTCGGGCACCACTCCGTGGCCGAGCACGCGGTGTTCAACTTCGACCTGATCGGGGTGTCCCGCCTGGTGGTCGAGGCGGTCGAGGCCCGTCGCCTGGCCTCGTACACCGAGAAGTCACAACGCTACATCCGGCTCGGCGAGGACTTCGTCGTGCCCGCAGAGGTCAGGGACGCCGGCCGCGCGGAGGCGTTTTCGGCCTACGTGGGCCGGTGCTTCGAACGGTACGGCGCGGCGGCGCGGGCGCTCGAGGCCGCGGGCCGGGACGAGAGGCTCGCGGGGGAAGACGCCCGCTACCTGCTGCCGCTCGCCACGACCGCACAACTCGGGATGACGGTCAACGCGCGGACCCTCGAGTACCTGGTCCGCTGCCTGGCCGCGCACCCCCTGGCCGAGGCGCGCGAGGTGGG
The DNA here is from genome assembly GCA_020722625.1 of Anaeromyxobacter dehalogenans. Lineage (GTDB taxonomy): Bacteria > Myxococcota_A > UBA9042 > DTJE01 > DTJE01 > DYKK01. Next base: position 1,440 of record DYKK01000177.1, on the reverse strand, counting down.
ACGAGCCCTCCTGGCGGCGGGGAGCGAGGTGGCTCCGTCGCTGCTGCTCTTCGTGGAACCCGGCCGGTCTCTTCGCGGGCGCACCCAGGAGGTCGCCGCGGCCGCGCGGGCGTTGTGGCCGGACGACCCGGACGGCCGGTCCGTGCGGCGCGGCGTGTCGGACGTGCGCCTTCTGCACGCGACGCCCGACGGCGATGCGCGCGTCCTGGCCGCAGTCCTCGCGGGCGCGGTGGGGATGGACGGCGTGGACGCCCTCGACCGCGTGGGGCGCCTGGGACCCGAGGGGCGGACACGCCTGTTCGATGCGGCGACACGGCACCTCGGGGTCCACGACGCCCTCCCGCGCGAGTTCGAGCACGCCTCGCTGACCTTCGAGGTCGTCCTGTCCGCCGCGGCCTTCGGACAGCTGAAGCGGCACCGGATGGCGACGCTGACCGCGGGGCCGTACGACCCGGGCCTGGGGGTCACGACGCCCCCGTCCTTCTCGGAGGCCGGTCTGGGGGCGCTGCTCGCGGAGGCGGTCCGGGACGCGGAGGCCGTCTGGGCGGACCTGGGCGGACCCACGTCCCCCGTCGCGCCGTATGCCTGCCTCAACGCCCACCGCCGCCGGGTCGTGCTGACCCTGAACCTGCGCGAGATGTACCACGTGAGCCGGCTGCGCGAGGACTCGCACGCCCAGTGGGACATCCGGGCCGTGGCCTCGGCCATGTCCGCCGAGGCCCGCCGCGCCTTCCCCGTCTGCGCGAGCCTGCTCGGGGGGAAGGACCGGGTGGCCGAGTTTCTGACCGCGAGGGAGGGACCTTCGAAGCCGCAAGCCGGATTTGAATGATCCAGGCCGCTCCGCTATCATTCGTTGCCCTTCGCTTCGGAGGCGGGGATGCGCCGGAAGATCACGGAAGCGCGCTGGATCGCGCTGGGCCTGGCTCTCACGGGGTGCTCGGTGGCGGGCTCCTCGGGGGACGCGACGACGGGCCTGGACCTCCAGGGGCTCGACATCCAGTACGGGACCGAAGGCCCGCAACCGGGCACGGACGGCTGGAACCCGGACGCGACGGGTCCGGGACCCGACCACGGCCCGGGGACCCCCCAGGCCAACGAGTATCCTTTCGCCGAACTCCTGGTGCGGATCACGGGCCCGACCGCGCGCGGGTCCGTGACCACGGCCGGGAGCCTGCTGTCCCTGACCGGGATCGTGTTCAGCCGGCCCGGGACCCCGGTCACGGTCTCGTGGGTCTCGCAATCGGTGGACCAGGGCGTCCTGACCGACCAGGGGACCGCGGACGGATTCCCCTTCTGGATGACCGGCGGGGTCACGGTGATGCCGGGGGACAACCTGATCACCGTGACCGCGCAGGCGGGCGGCGAGACCGCGACCGACACGATCCTCGTCACGCACAACCCGTCCTTCCCCTTCGACCACCCGGTCGAGGTGCGCCCCCC
>DYKK01000502.1 GCA_020722625.1 Anaeromyxobacter dehalogenans | reverse complement strand
TCGCGCTCGTGGCCTTCGCCGTCGCGGCCGGTTCCGTCCGGCCCCTGCCGGCCCAGACCCCCCGGTCCGCGGAGGAGCGCGCGTCGGACCTCGCATCGCAGGGCGTGGCCCTCTTTCAGGAAGGCCGGTACCGGGACGCCCTGATGCGGTTCCTCGACTCGTACGCCCACGCGAAGATCCCCGTGGTCATCTGGAACATCGGTCGCTGCTACGAGGAACTGGGAGACCTCGGCAGCGCGCTGCGGTACTTCGAGGAGTTCGAGCCCCTGGCCCCGGACGACGACGCCCGGCGCAAGGCCCGGGCGCGGATCGAGCAGGTGCGCCTCCGGATCGCCGAGTCCGGCGCCCCGGCCGCGGTCGAGACCGCCCTCGTCGTGTCCGCCGAGGGCGCGGACGTCCCCGAGGCGCGCATCGTCGTGGACGGCCGCGAGGTCCATGCGGGGCCGCTGCCGGCCAAGGTGGCCGTCGAGCCCGAGTCCCACGAGGTCGTGGTCTCGGCCGGCGGGGGCGTGGCGGACGTCTCGCGGACCATCGAGGTCGCGGCCGGGGGCCTCGAGGTCGTGGTCCTGCGCGCCCCGGAGGCTGCGGTCCCCGAGGCCCCGCGCATGGCCGGGCACGCCACCGACCGGGGATACTGCGACCCGTTCCTGTTCCCGTCGTCCCGCATGGGGTTCGCGGCGGGGGGCGAGTTTTCCCCGGTGTTCGCGCGCGGCAACCCCTTCGGGGTCGTGTCTCCGGACATGCCCACCCAGACCTTCGCGGGTCTGTTCGCCCAGGCGGGCGGGGACCGGTTCGCAGTCACCCTGCGCGGGGGGCGGTGGTCGCGGGTCCCGTCCTGGCTCCTCTATCCGAAGAGCGCGAACCGGTCGAGCGGCGCGCTGTCCTGGAACCTGCACCAGCCGTTCCAGCGGGCCGGGATCGAGATGAAGATCCGCACGGGCATCTCCCCCGTTTCGTGGAGCACGCTCGTCTTCGACCTGGACTTCCGCCGGTTCGTCTTCTCGGTCGCCGGCCAGTCGAAGGCCCTGCCTTCCCTGCAATGGCTCCTGGCCGAGGCGTTCGGCTTCACCATGGCGGACCGCGTCTCGCTCGAGTTCTGGC
>DYKK01000501.1 GCA_020722625.1 Anaeromyxobacter dehalogenans | reverse complement strand
GCTTCGCTCCCTGCGCGGGAAGCCGGGGCCCCAGTCGCGGCCGGCACAAGACCGCAACAAATCAAGGCGTTCCGTCGTGCTGCCGAGATCGTGTCGGCTGGTCGGGGACGGTGTCCCCGGCGGCCGCCCGAGGCGCCGCTCCCCGCACCTGGTCCGGCCTCTCGATCACCATCTCGACCGTTTCCTTCCCGGAACGCCGCGGGTCCTTGTACAGCCGCACCCGGCCCCGGACGCGGACGTATTCGCCTTCGTGCCGTTCGATGCCTGACTTTTCGAGCACATCGAAATCGAAGAAGACCACGGGGAAGTCCTCGTTCTTGCGGCGTGCCAGCAGGGCCAGGGCCACGCGGTCCTTGCGGACCACCCGGGACACGGCCCCCACGACCACGGCCTCGCGTCCCACCAGCCCACGCAAGCGTTCCATGGCGTTCCATCGGGTCAGGAACACGAAGTCGTCGCGGCCCTCGGCCTCCCGCTCCATCTCGCGCAGGAAGTCGCCCCGGGCGTTCCACCACGCCAGGCGCTCGTCGTAGTCGGGGTAGTGTTGCGTGCCGGGGTCCCAGATGCCGCGGCGCGCGGCGCGGGCCTCCTCCTGGGCCTGCACGAACTCCTCGTGAAAGCGCCTCGAACAACCATATTTCGTGAAGTAGGGGCTCATCCCGGCGCGGACCGCCTCGATGTTGTAGTTCACCCACTGCCCGTCCTTCATCGCGAAGACGTACGTCAGGAAGCGCCCGAAGTACCCGCGGACCTCCTCCGGGTGGTCCCGCTCCAGCCGGACCGACTCCACGTCCCGGAAGAACGCCTCCGCGAACCGCTTCGCCTCCTCGCCCATCGGGGTCCCCATCTTCACGGGACGGGGTGACTCCCCCCGCTTGGCGCGGACATACGCCTGGAAGTCGCGCGTGGCCTCCCGGCGGTCGTCCTCGTCCTTGAAGGTCTCCTCGGTGTCGATCCCGAGCAGGCGCAGGGTCTTCGGCAGGCCGACGACCCGCAGCGTGTCGCCGTCGAGCACGGCCTTGCGCGCGAGCCGGAACTCGCCCAGGACCAGGCCCGGCGCGTCGGCGGTCGAGGCGGGCGCGCCGGAAGTCTGGACCGCGGGGCGGCT